>NZ_JBEZYA010000001.1:934186-1120091 GCF_040638295.1 Actinoplanes sp. NPDC026619 | reverse complement strand
CCCGGTTTTCAACGTCGCGGGGTGTGCGACGTTGAAAACCGGGCTCAACTCATTGACGTTAAGGCGACCGCGCCCGCTGAGCGAAGCGAAGCCATCAAGCTCAGCAGCCGTGTGCAACCAGCCCAACCAGGTCAGGCAGCCCGGCGCTGATGGGGAACCGGGAGAGCCTGAGGATGCGGCTTCTTCCACCACAGATGGACCACAATGGGGGCCACGACCTCCGCGGCGCCGCAGCGGGTGCAGACGAGCTCGGGGCAGTCGTCGTGGTCGTCCGGGCAGGGCGGCACCTCGAACAGCATGTCGCCGTCACAGATGACGCAGCGCAGCTCACGTTCCGACACGGGTGGCTCCTCTCTTCACCGGAAGGTGGAATTACCCGAATGTGATTCAGACGCTGCCACGAAAATCCGGCATTACGGAGCATTAGCGGCGGCGTGTCCGCTGTGTATTTGCCTACTCCGCGGCTTTGGCGGCCTGCGCGGCTGTCACCCAGCGGGCCAGCTGAGCGGTCGCGGCGCCGGAGTCGATCGTCTCCTGGGCGCGGGCGATTCCGGCCCGCAGCGTGTCTCTCAGGTCGCCGGGGAAGCCCCCGTGAGCAGCGAAGGCCGCCGCGACGTTGAGGACCACGGCATCGCGCACCGGGCCCTTCTCGCCGCCGAACGTGCGATGCGCCACCTCGGCGTTGAACACCACGTCGTCGCCGCGCAGATCGGCCGGCTCGCTGCGGGGCAGCCCCAGCTCCACCGAGTCGAGCACCAGCTCCTCGACGACGCCGCCGCTCGACTTCCACACCCGGGTCGGGGCCGCGGTGGTGAACTCGTCGAGACCGTCCTCGCCCCGCACCACCAGCGCCGAGTCGCCGCGCCCGGCGAACACGGCCGCCATCACCGGCGCCATCCGCAGGTCGAAGCAGCCGACCATGGCCGCGGTCGGCCGGGCCGGGTTGGTCAGCGGGCCGAGCACGTTGAAGAACGTGGGCACACCCAGCTCGCGCCGGGTCACCGCGGCGTGCCGCATGCCGGGGTGGAAGCGGGCCGCGAAGCAGAAGCCGATACCGGCCTCGCTGACCGTGCGGGCCACGCCCGCCGGGCCCAGGTCGAGCGGGATGCCGAAGTGCTCGAGCAGGTCGGCGGTGCCGGTCGAGGAGGAGGCCGAGCGGTTGCCGTGCTTGACCACGGTGACGCCGGCCGCGGCCGTGACGATCGCGGCCATCGTGGAGATGTTGACCGTGTTGGCCCGGTCGCCGCCGGTGCCGACCACGTCGACCGCGTCGGTGCGGGTCTTCTCCGGCAGCTCGACCAGGGTGGCGGCGGCCAGCATCGCCTCGACCAGGCCGGCCAGCTCGGCGGGCGTCTCGCCCTTGGCGCGCAGCGCGATCGCGAACCCGGAGATCTGCACCGGGGTGGCGTTGCCCGCCATGATCTCGCCCATCGCCCAGGCCGTGTCGGCGCCGGCGAGCTCCTCGCCGCGGAGCAGGGCGCTGGTCAGATTGGGCCAGGTACGTGCGCCCATGGCGGGGCCTCCGTCGGGGGTACGGGGTCGTCGGTCGGGGTCGTCGGTTGGAGTCGTCGGTTGGAGTCGTCGGCTGGTAAGGAGCGAATCAGCCGAGCTGACCGAGGGTGCCCAGCGGAACGACGCCGTTGCGGCGGTCCCGCAGCATGGCGGCGACCGTCTGGCCGGTGGTGACCGGGTCGAGCGGGTAGATCAGGGTCTGGTCGACCTGTGCGTAGGCCGCCAGCCAGCGGTCGGCGGCCCGGGCCAGCACGACGCAGACGGGCGGGGGAGTGGCGTACTCGTCCTTGGTCTGCCGGGCGATGCCCAGGCCGCCGGCGGGCGCCGCCTCGCCGTCGAGGACCATCAGATCGATCTCGTACTTGTCCAGGAGGATGCGGCACTCCTCCCAGGTGGCGGCGTCGACGAACTCGACCTTGAGGTCGATCGCGGGGCGGGTGCCGATCGCCATCCGGATCCGGTCGCGGACCGCGATGTCGTCGCTGTAGAGCAGGACCGCGTAAGTGTCCGGTCCCGGAGTCGCCTGTGCGTCGCTCATCTCAGATCTGCCTTCAGTCCGGTCAAGGGTGGCGGTGGGGCGGTCGGACGGGGCCCCGGTTCACGTCGTCGTAGGTGCGAGCTGATCGTACCGAACAGCGTTATTCGCCGTCGGGCCGTGGTCCGACCGGGGGTGACCCAGATGTGATCTTGTTGGCATTTGCCAGCCGGGCGGCCTCTTCCGCCTCGGCCCGGTCCAGCGCCCGGTCGATCCGCCGCGCCTCCCGTTCGGACTGCTTGATCCATTGCATGACCAGGATGCCGAGCATCGTGACGCTCACGATCTCGCCCCCGGCCCACAGGATGCCGCCCGCCGTGACCTGGTCGTTCCACGGATCCGCCCAGGTCAGGTGCAGGTTCGGGTAGAAGTCGCCGCCCAGCAGCGTCTTGCTCTGCATGATGGTCAGCCCGAGCACCGTGTGGAACGGCACCGACAGCGTCATCAGCAGGGCGCGGCCCGGGTACGGCCAGCGGTTGGGCAGCGGGTCCAGGCCCAGCAGCGGCCAGAAGAACAGGCAGCCGGTGACGATGAAGTGCACGTGGACCAGCTCGTGCAGCCAGGCGTGCTCGAGGGTCTGCCGGTAGAGGCCGGTGAAGTAGAGGATGAACGGGTTCGCCACGAAGATTCCGAACGCGACCAGCGGAAACGTCAGAACCTTCACGTACCGGCTGTGGATGACGGCGAGCAGCGTCCTGCGTGGCGGACCGTGCAGCGTGCGCAGCGCAAGGGTCACCGGGGCGCCGAGAGCCAGGAAGATCGGCCCTACCATCGACAGCACCATGTGCTGGACCATGTGCACGGAGAGCAGGGTCGTGTCGTAGGCCTCGACGCCGCTGATCGAGACCGCCGCGATCGAGCCCAGTCCACCGGCGACGAACGCCACCGTCCGCCCCGCCGGCCATCGATCACCGCGCATCCGGAGCTGATAGACGCCGTACCCGTAAAGAGCCGCCGCGATCAGCAGGAACAGCGCGATGAGGCTGGTCAGGTCGATCTTGGTGAAGATGGACGCCGCGGTGAACGGCGGAAGGACAGTATCCCCGCCTGAGGCCAACCACGTTGGCGTTTCGGCTAGCTGCACCACCTGAGGCTAGGCCTTTGGCGTCGGCGGACGTTACTCCGGGCGGCGACACGTGCCGGATTCCGCCCCCCGCGGCACGTTGGACTGATCGCGGGGCAATAATGAGCCTCGTGACAGCGGCCCCAGCCATCGACAAGAGCAGGATCCACTCGCTGACCCGACCGAACATGGTCAGTGTCGGCACGATCGTGTGGCTCTCCAGCGAACTCATGTTCTTCGCGGCGTTGTTCGCCATGTACTTCTCGATCCGCGCGGCGGACTACGACATGTGGCGAGAGCACACGCCGGAGCTCAAGCTCCCGTACGCGACGACGTTCACGGTGATCCTCGTGCTCTCCTCGGTCACCTGCCAGCTCGGCGTCTTCGCGGCGGAGAAGGGTGACGTGTTCGCGCTGCGGCGCTGGTTCACCATCACCTTCGTGATGGGCCTGATCTTCGTGCTCGGCCAGGCGAACGAGTACCGCAACCTGGTCCACGAGGGCATCAAGCTCAACGGCGACGGCTACGGCTCGATGTTCTACCTGACCACCGGGTTCCACGGCCTGCACGTGACCGGTGGTCTGATCGCGTTCATCGTCTACATGATCCGTACGACCATGGGCCGGTTCACCCCGGCGCAGGCGACGTCCGCGATCGTCGTGTCGTACTACTGGCACTTCGTGGACATCGTGTGGATCGCCCTGTTTGCCATGATCTATTGGCTGCAGTGACGCCCGCACGTCCATGAGTTTCAGGTCAAAAACCAGAGGGACACAGCTGATGACTTCAGGATCCCCCGCCGGCAGGTGGCGTTTCCGGGGCGTGTTGGCCCGGCGTCGCACCGCGCCGAGCCGGGCGCGCCGGCGTCTCGGTGCGGCGGCGCGCATGCTCGCCGCGCTCGCGCTCGCCGGCGGCGTATACACCGCGTTCGCTCCCGGCGCGTTCGCCGAGGACAACACACAGCTCTCGGCGACCGCCCAGGAAGGCAAGCAGCTGTACGACAACAGCTGCATCACCTGCCACGGGCGCGACGCGCAGGGTGTCACCGGCCGGGGTCCCAGCCTGATCGGCGTCGGGTCCGCATCGGTGGAGTTCCAGGTGGGCACCGGCCGCATGCCGATGACCCGCCAGGAAGCCCAGGCCGAGGAGAAGACGCCGCAGTTCGACAAGACCCAGACCAAGCAGCTGGGGCAGTACATCCAGGAGCTCGGCGGCGGCCCGCAGCTCCCCTCGGACGCGAAGTACACCGAGGACCTGAAGGAGAACCCCGAGGCGCTGGCCCGCGGTGGCGAGCTGTTCCGGGTCAACTGCACCTCCTGCCACGGCTTCGGTGGCGGCGGCGGCGCGCTGTCGTCCGGCAAGTTCGCGCCGGCCCTGCACGACGCCTCGGCCGAGACGCTCTACGCGGCCATGCTGACCGGCCCGCAGAACATGCCGGTCTTCGGTGACAACCAGCTCACGCCCGACCAGAAGCGCGAGCTCATCACGTACGTCACCGTTCAGCTCCAGCAGGACCGGGACCCGGGTGGCCTGTTCAACCTGGGTCGCTACGGCCCGGTGACCGAGGGTCTGGCGATCTTCGCGGTGGGCATCACGATCCTGGTCTTCACCACGCTGTGGATTGCGGGGAAGTCATGACGACCGTGCACGACGAGGCAGACGCTCCGATCGACGTCTCCGACCCGCGCCTGAGCCGGTTCGAGATCGTCAAAGAGGGCGCCCGGCGTGACGAGATCGAGATCGTCACCTACGAGTCCCAGTTCCACGGTCAGAACAGCAAGGCCGAGAAGCGCGTGGTGCGCAACATCGCCCTGCTGTTCCTGATCGCCGGCGTCGGCGGCTTCGCCTTCCTCGGCTTCTACATCTGGTGGCCGTGGCGCTTCGAGCTCGGCGACACGATGAGCGACTACTACACGCCGCTGCTCGGCATCTCGCTGGCGGTCTCGCTGTTCGGCGTCGGCTTCGCGATCCTCGCCTGGGCCAAGAAGCTGCTGCCGCACGAGGTGTCGATCCAGCAGCGGCACAACGGCGCGTCGCCGGCCGACGAGCAGCTCATCACCGGCCAGACGATGGCCTTCGTGGCCGACGAGCTCGGCCTGGGCGTGCAGCGCCGGCCACTGCTCAAGGGCGCCATCGCCATCGGCATGGCCCCGATCGGCCTGGCGGCCGCGGCGCCTCTCATCGGCGGACTGATCGAAAATCCGCACAAGGCCGACCCGCCGATGATGTTCAGCACCGGCTTCAACAAGGCAAACAACGGCGGCAACATCGTCCGGCTGACCCGCGACGACGGCAGCCCGATCCGGCCCGAGGACGTCAGCACCGGCGGTCAGATGACGGTCTTCCCCGGCATCCCCGGTGGCGCGACCAACGAGTGGGCCGACTCGCCGACCCTGCTGATCCACCTGCGCCCCGACGACGCCGCCCTCACCAGGGAAAACGCGAACGCCGACGCGCGCAACAAGGATTCGATGTGGGGTGACTACGTCGCCTACTCGAAGATCTGCACGCACGCCGGCTGCCCGGCGAGCCTGTACGAGCAGCAGACCAACCGTCTGCTCTGCCCGTGCCACCAGTCGCAGTTCATGATCACGCGAAATGCGCAGCCGATCTTCGGCCCGGCCACCCGGCGGCTGCCAATGCTGCCGCTGGGCGTGGACGAGGAAGGTTACTTCGTGGCAAAGTCCGACTACAAGGACACCGTCGGACCAGACTTCTGGGAGCGGCCGTGAAGCGCAAGAAAGTTGATCTCGCGCAGGCGCCGATCACCTTCGCCAAGGGGGTGGACGAGCGCTACAAGGCGGCCACCCCGCTGCGGGGGCTGCTCAACAAGGTCTTCCCCGACCACTGGTCGTTCCTGCTCGGTGAGATCGCGCTCTTCTCGTTCATCATCCTGCTCCTGACCGGTGTGTTCCTGACCCTCTTCTTCGACCCGTCGATGAAGGAGGTCGCCTACGGCGGCCCCTACTCGGCGCTTCGGGGCACCGAGATGTCGGCCGCCTACGAGTCGTCCCTGCGCCTGTCCTTCGAGGTGCGCGGCGGTCTGTTCATGCGGCAGATGCACCACTGGGCGGCGCTGCTGTTCATGGCGTCGATCGTCGTGCACATGGCCCGCATCTTCTTCACCGGCGCCTTCCGCAAGCCGCGCGAGGCGAACTGGGCGATCGGCGTGGTGCTGTTCCTGCTGGGCTTCCTGGCCGGCTTCACCGGTTACTCGCTTCCCGACGACGGCCTCTCCGGCACCGGCCTCCGCATCGCCTCGGCGATCATGCTGTCGCTCCCGGTCGTCGGCACCTGGATCTCGGCGTCGATCTTCGGCGGCGAGTTCCCCGGCCACCTGATCATCGGCCGGTTCTACATCGCCCACGTGCTGCTCATCCCCGGTGGCCTGCTCGCCCTGATCAGCGTCCACCTGGGCCTGGTCTTCGCGCAGAAGCACACCCAGTGGCCGGGCCCGGGCCGGACCAACACCAACGTGGTCGGCGAGCGCATGTTCCCGCGGTACGCGCTGAAGCAGGGCGGCTTCTTCATGGCCGTCTTCGGCACGGTCGCGCTGATGGCCGGCCTGTTCCAGATCAACCCGATCTGGCTGTTCGGCCCGTACCGCGCGTCCGAGGTCTCCTCGGCCTCGCAGCCCGACTGGTACGTCATGTTCATGGACGGCCTGGTCCGGCTCATGCCGAACTGGCAGATCTACATCGGTGACTACAGCATCCCGCCGCTGTTCTGGCCCGCCGTGGTCGGTCTCGGCGCGCTGACCACGGTCCCGATGTTCTATCCGTGGATCGAGGCCCGGCGTTTCAAGGACAAGCAGATCCACAACCTGCTGCAGCGTCCGCGCGACAACCCGGAGCGGGTCGGCATCGGCGCGATGTCGCTGTCGTTCTTCATGGTGGCGACGCTCTCCGGCGGCAACGACGTGATCGCCGACAAGTTCCACATCAGCCTGAACGCGATGACCTGGGCCGGCCGCATCGGCCTGCTGGTCCTGCCGCCGCTGGCCTACTACGTCTCGGTCCGCATCTGCCTGGGTCTCCAGCAGCACGACCGCGAGGTCCTGGCCCACGGCGTGGAGACCGGCATCATCCGCCGCCTCCCGAACGGCCAGTTCATGGAGGTCCACCAGCCGCTCGGCCCGGTCGACGACCACGGCCACCCGATCCCGCTGGAATACGGCGGCTGGGTGGTCCCGAAGAAGATGAACCGCGTGGGCGCCCTGGCCCCCGCCATCAAGGGCTTCTTCTTCCCGGTCGAGAAGCCGGCCGAGGCCCCGGTCTCGCCGGCCGTCCCGCCGGTCACCGGAGCGGACAAGCGCGAGGAAGTAACATCCGGCCACTGAGGCCAAGAGCAAACCGGTGGGGGTCCGCTTCGGCGGGCCCCTTCCGCTTTCCCAGATGTACGCCGCGGACAAGCCCCGCCCACTCAGCCCCGCCCCGCCGCCACCCACCCTCCGCGCCCCACCGCCGGGCGGGCCCGGCCCACCAGCCTTCACCCCAGCCCGGCCCCGGCGCGGCGCGGCCCCGGCCCGGCGCGGCCCGGCTCCGGCCCACCCGACGCGCGATCTTGGGGATTTGGGGTCTGACGGCGAGCGCGAAGTCACCAAGATCGGGCCCCGAGGGGGCCTGGCGGCGGGTCACTGCGCGATCTTGGGGATTTGGGGTCTGACGGCGAGCGCGAAGTCACCAAGATCGGGCCCCGAGGGGGGCCTGGCGGCGGGTCACTGCGCGATCTTGGGGATTTGGGGCTTGGTGGGAGCGCGAAGTCACCAAGATCGGGGTGCGAGGGGGCCTGGCTGCGGGACCGTTGCGCGATCTTGGGGATTTGGGGTCTGACGGTGGGCGTGAAGTTGCCAAGATCGGGAGTGGTTCGGGCCGGAGGCCCGGCTGGTGGGCCGGGCCGCCCGCAGCGGGCGCGCGGAGGGTGAGCGGCGACGGGGCGGGGCCGTGACGGCGGGACCTGTGCTACGCCGTATTTACAAAGGCTTGTCAGTCGGCGTCGGGGAGGCCGATGGCGAAAGCGTCCTCGAGGTCGTGTTTCGAGTAGGCGCGGAAGGCGATGTGCGACTCGGTGTTCAGCACGCCGGGGGTTTTCGAGATCTTGCCGGCGATCACCTCGGCGATGTCGTCGAAGGCGGGGACCCGGACGATGGCGATCAGGTCGACGTTGCCGGCGACCGAGTAGACCTCGCTGACGCCGTCCAGCGCGGCCAGGGCCTCGGCGACCTCGGGGATCGAGTCGGTGGCGCAGTCGATGTGCACGATCGCGGTGTTCACCTGGAGGCTCCTCGACGATGAGAGCGGGAATTGTTCGTGACCATGCTATCGGCCGCTGACGGTCAGGCCGGGGCCACGGATCACGTCGGTGAGGTCTTCGCCGGCGGAGATCTCGGCGCCGGGCCAGACCACGCATCTGGTCGCCGGGCCGTGGATGCGGGCGCGCGGGCCGATCACCGAGTCGTGGACGGGTGCGGTGATCTCCGCGGTGGGGTCGATGAGGCTGCCGTGGTTCGCGGCGTGGAGATTGGCTCTGAGGTAGTCGGCGGGGGTGCCGGTGTCGATGTAGGTGCCCCCGAAGCTGATCAGCTCCAGCTCGCCCGCCTCCTCCGCCGGGCGCCAGACCAGGCGGACCAGGCTGCCGTCGCCCTCGGGGAGGTCGCGGACGTAGCGCCAGGGGATCAGCGAGAAGCCGGCGAAGCGGTGGCCGGAGAAGCCGCCGGTCTCGCCGGGGCGGCACGGTTTCGTCAGCATCCGGACCGTCTCGCCGGACCAGCCCTCCAGGATGGCCGCGATGTCCTTGCCGGGCCCGCGGGCCGGGTCGGCGAGGTAACCGTCGGCGTTGCCGACCAGGATGCCCCGGCCGTCGATCCAGGGCCGGAGGCGGGCGACGCCGCCGGAGGTGCCGAGCGGGCCGTCCGGCTCCACCGAGAGGTGCGCCCGGTCCGCAACGTGCCGGACGACCTGATCGGCCAGGTAGGCCGCGTTGACCGCGGCCGATTCGGGGCCGGTCAGGCCCAGGCCGGCCAGGCGGGCCAGGGCGCGGTCGAGGAGGGGGACGTTGCCGACCGGGCAGAGGGCCTTGGGCAGCAGTTCGGTCAGCGGGCGCAGCCGCTGCCCTTCGCCGGCCGCCAGGATGAGGCCGCAGACGGGGGCTTTCACTTGGCGCGCGGACCGATGCCGTACTGGCCGAGCAGCAGGGCCGTGTTGACCGTGAGGTGGGGCAGGTCGTCGACCGGGAACCAGGCCGCCTCGAGGACCTCGCCGCCGTCCACCCGCAGGGTGGTGACCGACGCCGGGACCGACGCGAAGAAGATCGTGTCGACCACGCCGACGACGTGGACGATCGCGTTCGGATTGCCGGCGGTCATGTCGTCGGGGTGGATGCGGACCCCGGTCTCCTCGAAGAGCTCGCGGGCCGCGCCGGCCACCGGGTGCTCGTTTTTCTTCAGCAGGCCGGCGGGCAGGCCCCAGCCGTGGTGCTTCGGCTGGCGCAGCAGGAGCAGCCGCCCGGGCTCCTCGGCCTCCGAGTCGCTGAGCACGGTCACGGCGCCGACGAGGAATTTCGGCGCGACCATCCGGGCGACGCGACGGCGCACGGAACTCGGCAAGCCATAGAACGTCTGGTACGCGAAGCCGCGCACTCGCCGAGGGAGATTCACGTCAGCAAGGCTATCGGGGCCGGCTGTGAGCTCAGTCGGGGTGGTCGACCAGGGCGATCAGCTGCTCGACGACCGCGTCCGGTTCGAGGTTGCGCTCGCACACCGCGACCAGCATGGTCTCGAGGTCGGGGTAGCCCAGCTCCTCGGCCAGCCGGCGCAGCGGCACCTCGCTGGCCAGGCCCCGGTCGTGCTTGCGCAGGGTCAGCCCGATCGTGGCCCGGCCGAGCTTCACCTTGTCGGCGATGCTCATGCCGGGCTCGTTCTTCTCGTCGAAGTAGCGGTTGATCTGCATCTGGGCCTGGCTGGACTTGACGAAGCCGAGCCATTCCCGGCGGGGCCCGCGCGGGGCGTTGGGCTCCACCTCGAAGTGATCGTCGGCCTCGGAGAAGATCTCGACGACGTCGCCGTCGCGCAGCGGCGAGCTGAGCGGGGCGAGCCGGCCGTTGATCGTCGCGGCCAGGCACTGGTCACCGGTGTCGGGGCTCAGCTCGTAGGCCAGGTCGACCGGGGTGGAGGCGCTGGGCAGCTCGAACGCCTGGCCGTGGGCGAAGACCGTGATCTGGCCCTCGGCGAGGTCACAGCGCAGCGAGGCGAGGAACTGGGCGGCGTCGGTGGTGTCCTGCTGCCAGTCGAGCACCCGCTTCAGCCAGGAGAGCTGGTCGGCGCCGGACGGATCGGAGGCCTCGCTCTTCGGGTATCTGTACGTGGTGGCCACGCCGAACTCCGAATAGCGGTGCATCTCCTCGGTGCGGATCAGCACCTCGACCAGGCGGCCGTCGGGGCCGGTCACGGTCGTGTGCAGCGACCGGTAGAGGTTGTTCTTCGGCGAGGCGATGAAGTCCTTGAAGCGGCCGGCCACCGGGCGCCACTGGCCGTGGATGGCGCCGAGCGCGGCGTAACAGTCGGTGGGCGGGCCGTCGACGATCACCGCGATGCGCGGCAGGTCGAACGGGACGGCGTGGCCGCCGGCGACCGTGTCCTTCCAGATCGAGTAGTAGTGCCGGGGCCGGACCTTGACCTCGGCGGTCACCCGCTGGCGTCGCAGGGCCGAGCGGGCCTTGGCGCTGACGTCGGCCAGGTATTCCTGCCAGCCCGGGCGATTTTGCACGTGGTCGTCGATGCGCGCGTAGGAATCCGGCTCGAGGTGGTAGAGCACCACGTCGTCGAGGTCGCGCTTGAGGGCCTGGATGCCGAGCCGGTCACAGAGCGGGACCAGCACGTCGAGGGTCGCGGTGGCGATCCGGGCGCGGCTCGCGGGGGAGCGGGCGTCGAGCGTGCGCATGTTGTGCAGCCGGTCGGCGAGCTTGATCACCAGCACCCGGACGTCCTTGCCGGCGGCGACGATCATCTTGCGGATGGTCTCGGCCTCGGCCGCCTTGCCGTAGAACGCCTTGTCGAACTTGGTCACCCCGTCGACCAGGTGGGTCACCTCGGGGCCGAAGTCGCTGTGCAGCGCCTCCAGGGTGTAGCTGGTGTCCTCCACCGTGTCGTGCAGCAGGGCCGCGACCAGGGTGGTGGTGTCCATGCCGAGCTCGGCGCAGATCTGCGCGACCGCCAGCGGATGCGTGATGTACGGGTCGCCGGACTTGCGCATCTGGCCGCGGTGCATGTTTTCCGCGATGGCATAGCCGCGGCGCAGCACGCCGGGATCGGCGGAGGGGTGGATGCCGCGGTGCGTCTTGGTCAGCCGGGCGACCGGGTCGTCGTCGCCACCCGGGAAGCTCAGGAACGATCGCAGCCGCTTGCTCAGGCTGGTGTCTTTGGGCGAGGCGTCTTTGGCGGGCGCTTGCGTGGGGAGGGCACGTCCAAGGGCGGCGCCGTGGCCGGCGTCGACGTCCACTGGACACCCCCTCACCGCTCGGCCGCCCGTCGGCTGGAAGCCGCCGAGCGATCCGCCTGGCAAATCGCCGTGAAGTCGCCCGAACCGAGCCGGGTGATTCCACTTGCCTTACAGCCTAAGCGAGCGAGCGTCATCCGAACGGTCAGTTACCGATGAGCGAACGGCCGAGTCTTTCCCCGAAGCTGCGGCTTCTGCCCGGTTGAGCAGGGTAGTGAAGCGCGCCGCGCCACGAACCGGTGACACCCAGTCGCCGGAGGTTTCCACCAAGCGGGTGTCGGGCCGCTCGAGCCAGGCCAGGATCCGCTCGGTCTCCTCGGCCGTCGCGGCGGGCACCGGACCCGGTCCGGGTAGGACCGTCTCGGCGGTCAGCCGCACCATGTCGAGGGTCGGGCGAGGATGCTCCCGGGGCGGCGAGGTGGCCGCCGCGGCGAGCCGGCCGTGCCGGACCACCACGATCTCCCACCCTCCGATGCCGTCCCGGCGGGCGGCGACCACCTCGGCCAGCCGGGTGATCGCGGACAGTCGCTGCATCCGGACGGTGGCCCGGAGCAGGGCGATCAGCCGGGAACGCAGGACCGCGGCCTCCTCGTAGCGCCGGCCCTCCGACATGGCGTCGATGCGGCCCATCAGCGCCGCGACGACGATCTCGGGGTCGCCGTGGATCGCGGTGCGGAACGGCAGGGCGGCGGTCGCCGCATAGAGCTCCGGGGTGATCCGGTGCTCGCAGGGGGCCGGGCAGCGGCCCAGCTCGGCCAGGGCGCAGGCCGGCGTCGGGGTGCGGACGCTCAGCGTGTGGCGGCACTGGCGCAGCGGCAGCGCGTCGTAGACCCCGGCGGCGGCCAGCTCGGCCGTGCGCCGCGAGGAGAACGGGCCGAGATAGGCCGCCCCGTCGTCGGCCAGCGTGCGGACCACCGACAGGCGCGGCCAGGCCTCGGTGGTCAGCTTCAGCCAGACCACCCGATCGGGATATTTCGACCGGCGGTTGTACGGCGGGGCGTGCGCGGCGATCAGCCGCAGCTCGCGCACCTCGGCCTCGAGCGAGTGGGCGCACTCGAGCGCCTCGACCCGGGTCGAGGCGCCGAGCATCTCGGAGATGCGGGCCCGTTTCTCGCCGGCGGTGAAATAGCTGCGCACCCGGGTGGCGATGTCCTTCGAGGTGCCGACGTAGAGCGGGCGGTCGTCGGCGGCTCGGAACACATAGACCCCCGGGACGTGCGGCAGGCCGTCGGCCAGGTGCCGCTGGCGGCGCTGGGTGGGCGTGACCGCCTTGGCGAACTCGATGGCGTCGCCCAGGGTGTGCACCTTGAAGCTGCCCAGCCGCTCGATCAGGCCGTGCAGCACGTCGACGGTGGCACGGGCGTCGTCGAGGGCGCGGTGATTGGGCGTGACGGCGGCGTGGAAGAACTGGGCGAGCGTGGACAGCTTGCGGTTGGGCACCTCGTCGCGGGTCAGCGCGCGGCGGGCCACGGCCGCAGTGTCGAGCACCTTGGGCGCCGGCCATTGATAGCCGTGCCGGGCACAGGCGGCCTTGAGGAAACCGACGTCGTAGGGCGCGTTGTGCGCCACCAGCACCGACCCGCGCAGGAACTCGAGCAGGCTGGGCAGCACCTGCTCGATCGGCGGGGCCGGGGCCAGCATGGCGTCGGTGATGCCGGTCAGGACGGTGATGAACGCCGGGATGCGCTCACCCGGGTTGACCAGCGTCGCGAAGATGCCCTGCTCCACCCCGCCGCGGACCTTGACCGCCCCGATCTCGGTCACGCCGCCGCCGTCGGCCGCGCCCCCGGTGGTTTCCAGGTCGAGCACGACGAACGTCGTCTCGGCCAGCGAGAGCGCCGCCGGATCGGACATCAGCGTGTCCAGAGTGCCCTGGACATATGCGGGTTGTGCCACGGCGGGGAGATTAGAGAGGGGGTACGACAGAAACCGCCGGCTGGCCGGAAAAGATCACTTGCTTCGACAAGCTTTTCTGCACCCCACGGTGGGAGAATGGGTAGATGTCCGAGCCTTCGCTTCCCGACGACCTCCCTGAGGAGGAGGCCGGTGTCCCGGATGCGGAGTTTGCCCCGGAACCAATTCTTCCCGAACCGGTCCGTCAGCGGATCACCGCGCTCACCGCCGCGGCCCTGCCTGGCCTGCCCGGCGAGGAGATCCCGGTGGCGTTACGCCGGGTCGCCCGGTTCGCGCCCAATCGCCGGGCCCGCCTGGGCGGCCGCGAGATCGCCTCGCAACTGACCAGCGACCCGCTCTTCCGCCAGCGCATCAGTGGGCGGATCGTCACCGACGCCGGCGATCTCGGCGCCGCCGTCGCGTCCGGCGTGGCGCCGGCCGCCGCCGACCCGATCGAGGTCGCGGCCCTGGCCTACCTCGTCCGCCCGGAGGGGTGGCGGGAGCTGATCGAGGGCGCCGGCGACGCGGTCCGGGCCGAAGCCGACAGCGCCGCCATCGCCGGTCAGATCCGCGACGCCGAGCACCGGGTGGCCCGCGCCGAGCACGACCGGGCGGTCGCCAAGGTCGAGGCCGACAAGCTGCGCGACGAGCTGGCCCGGGTTCGCGAGGAGCTGGGACAACTGCGCGAGGAGGCGCGGTCGACGTCCCGGGCCCTGCGCGAGTCGCAGGCCGCCCAGAAACGCGCGAGCGACCTGCTGGCCACGGAGAAGGGCCGCGCGTCGCGGATCGCGGCCGATCACGATGCCGAGGTCCGCCGCCTGAAGACCCGGCTGTCCGAGGCGGAGACCCTGGCCGCGACCGGCAAGCAGGCCACCAAGGACGCCCGGGCCGCCGACGACGCCCGGCTCTGGCTGCTCATCGAGACCATCGGGCAGGCCGCTTCCGGCCTGCGCCGCGAGCTCGCCCTCGGCCCGTCCGACAAGACGCCGGCCGACTTCGTGGCCGACGCCGCTGCCGACCGGCCCGGCTCGCCCGAGCGGTCCCGGGCCCGCGCCCAGGACACCGACGACCCCGGCCGCCTCGACCAGCTGCTCGCCCTGCCCCGGGCGCACCTGGTCGTCGACGGCTACAACGTGACCAAGCGTGGCTTCGCCGAGATGTCCCTCGAGCAGCAGCGCAAACGGCTCATCACCGGGCTGGGCGGCATCGCGGCGCAGACCGGTGACGAGGTGACCGTGGTCTTCGACGGGGCCGAGCGGGTTCACGGGCTGCCGCCCGCGCCCCGGGGCGTGCGGGTGCTGTTCTCCCGCAAGGGCGACACCGCCGACGAGCTGATCCGGCAGTTGGTGCGGGCCGAGCCGGCCGGCCGGCCGATCGTGGTGATCTCCTCCGACCGGGAGGTCGCCGACGGGGTGCGGCGGCACGGGGCCTACCCGATGGGCGCCGACTCGCTGTTGCGCCGGCTCGCCCGCTCCTAAGTTTTTGTCGTACCCCTCGCCTAGCGTGACGGTCACCGATGGTGGTCAAGCCACCCGGGTGAGGAGGAGTGATGATCATCGACTGCGGTCGCTGCGCCGGCCGGTCCGGCGAGTGCCGGGGTTGCCTGGTCAGCGCGCTGATCGACACCCCCGACGGGATCGCCGACCTGATGCCCGCCGAGCTGCGGGCGATCGAGGCGTTCGAGCTCGCCGGCTTCGACGTGGAGTTGCTGGAGACGCCCGAGCCGCCGGTCGTCGTGCCCATGTTCCGGCGCGACCGGCACGTTGCGTGATCAGCCCTAGGATGACGCGATGACTCCCCGAGCCTGGGCCGCCGGCACGCTCGTTGTCCTGCTCGTGCTCCTCGCCGTCGTCGCCGCCGTGACCATTCCCTGGCATCGGCCGCCCGCGCCGCGTGCCGACCAGCTCGCCGCGCTCGGCCAGCTCCCCCGCGACCAGGTCGCCCGGGCCCGCGAGTTCCACTCCGCGCTGCGCCCCGGGTCATACGGAGCGATGGCGATCGGCCTGCTGGTCACGCTGGCGCTCGGGCTCACCCCGCTCGGCGCCTGGCTGGTCACCCAGGGCGGCCGGCCGTTCGGCGGCAACTGGATCGCCCAGGCCCTGCTCGGCGGCCTGCTCGTCACGCTCGCCGGCGAGGTCGTCACGCTGCCGTTCGCGGCCTGGCGGCACACCGTCGTGGTCCGCTACGGCATCTCCATCCAGAGCTGGGGCGGGTGGACGGTCGACCTGCTCAAGTCGTGGGCGGTCGGCGCGGTGATCGGGGCGGTGGCGCTGCTCGGTTTCTACGCGGTCACCCACTTCGCGCCACGCTGGTGGTGGGCGTTCGGGGCGGCCGGCGCGGCCGTCCTGGTCGTGCTGCTGTCCTTCATCCTGCCGGTGCTGGTCGAGCCGGTGTTCAACAAGTTCACCCCGATGGCCGACGGCCCGCTGCGCTCCTCGCTCATCGAGCTCGCCGACCGTGACGGCGTGCCGGTGCGCGACGTGCTGATCGCTGACGCGTCCCGGCGCACCCGGGCCGTCAACGCCTACGTGTCCGGCATCGGCCCGACCCGGCGCATCGTCGTCTACGACACCATGATCACCGAGGCCACCCCCGGCGAGGTCGTCTCGGTGGTGGCCCACGAGCTGGGCCACGCCAAGGACAACGACGTGCTCACCGGCACGATCCTCGGCGCGCTCGGCACGGCCGTGGCGGTGATCGCGCTCTACCTTCTCGGCTCGTGGGCCGGCCTGCTGCGGCTGGCCGGGGTCGACACGATCGGCGAGCCACGCGCGATCGGCCTGCTGCTGGCCGTCGTCTCGCTGGTGGGCGTCGTGGCCGCCCCGGCGCAGGCGTTCGTGTCCCGGCGCATCGAGGCCCGCGCCGACGAGCACGCGCTGGTGCTGACCGGCGACCCGGCCACGTTCGAGTCGATGCAGCGCCGCCTCGGCACCGTCAACCTGTCCGACCCCGACCCGCCCACCTGGGAATACCTTTACTCCGCCTCACACCCGTCCACGGTGGAGCGGATGGCTGCGGCCCGCGCCTACGGCCGGGGTGAGCGCTGATGGCCCGCACCCTGCTCATCACCAACGACTTCCCGCCCCGCCCCGGTGGCATCCAGCAGTTCGTGCACAACCTGGCCGTCCGCCAGCCGCCCGGCGACGTGGTGGTCTACGCCTCGACCTGGAAGGGAGCCGAGGCGTTCGACGCCGAGCAGCCGTTCGAAGTGGTGCGCGAGCAGACCGGCGTGCTGCTGCCCACCCCCGCGGTGGCGCGACGGGCCGCTTCGCTGGCTCGTTCGCACGGCTGCGACCGGGTCTGGTTCGGCGCGGCCGCCCCGCTCGGCCTGCTCGCCGAGGGCCTGCGCCGCCGGGCCGGCATCACCCGCGCGGTCGCGATCACCCACGGCCACGAGATCGGCTGGGCCGCGCTGCCCGGCGCCCGCACCGCGCTGCGCCGCATCGCCCGCGGCAACGACGTGATCACCTACCTCGGCGACTACCAGCGCACCCGGCTCGACCGCGCGCTGCACGGCCTGACCTCGCTGGAACGGCTGGCCCCCGGCGTCGATGTCGACGCGTTCCACCCCGGCGTGGACGGCTCGGCGGTCCGCCGGCGCTACGGTCTCGCCGACCGTCCGGTGATCGTCTGCGTCTCCCGCCTGGTGCCCCGCAAGGGCCAGGACATGCTGATCCGCGCCCTGCCCGCGGTCCGCCGCCGCATCCCCGGCGCGGCGCTGCTGCTGGTCAGCGGCGGCCCCTACCGCACCAAGCTGGAACGCCTGGCCCGCGACCAGGGCGTCGAGTCCGATGTGGTCTTCACCGGCTCGGTGCCGTGGCCGGAACTCCCGGAGCACTACGCGGCCGGCGACGTCTACGCCATGCCGTGCCGCACCCGCGCCGCCGGCCTCGACGTGGAAGGCCTCGGCATCGTCTACCTGGAAGCCTCGGCAACCGGCCTGCCGGTGGTCGGCGGCGACTCGGGCGGCGCCCCCGACGCGGTCCGCGAGGGCGAGACGGGCTATGTCGTCGGCGGCCGCGACGTGCCGGCCCTGGCGTCCCGCCTGACCGACCTGCTGGCCGACCCGGAAAAGACGAAGGCGATGGGCAAGGCGGGCCGCGCCTGGGTGGAACAGGAGTGGCGCTGGGAAACCCAGGCCGCCCGCCTGACCCGCCTCCTCGACAGCCACTCGTGATCAGTGCCGACCCGCCTGACCCACGCCGGATTGCGTGACCGGCATCGCTGCCGTTCAGCAACTCGGGCGTGACAGAGTTGGCCCATGGACGCGATGGGTATCGCCGTCATCGTTGCGGTGCTGGTGGTGGCAACGACGATCGGGCTGTGGCGCCGGCGCACCGACGGCATGATCCGTGACGAGGCCGTCGAGAAGAGGCGCCGCGCCTCGATCCTGGGCGCGGCCGGCCTCGACGTGCCGGAGATGCGCGACCGCACGTCCCCGACCGCCAACGCCGCCACAGCCGCAAAGGCAGCGTCGGGAGCCGCAGCGGCCGCACTGCACGCCAGCCACGCGGATTCCCTCTCCCACCCGGCCAAGCCCCACGCCGCCGAGCCCGACACCGCCAGGCCATCGCGCGACCGCGCCCCGTCGTCGGCGATTCCCGCACCGGCCGCGCCGGCCGAGCTGCCCACGCGGGGTGAGCTGACCGGGTGGGGTGAGCTGACCGGGCGGGGTGAGCTGACCGGGCGGGGTGAGCTGACCGGGCGGGGTGAGCTGACCGCGCCGGGTGAGCTGGCCGCGCCGGGTGAGCTGGGCGGGCCGGGTGAGCTGGGCGGGCCGGGTGAGCTGGGCGGGCCGGGTGAGCTGGCCGGGCGGGGTGAGCTGACCGCGCCGGGCGAGCTGGCCGGGCGGGGTGAGCTGGGCGGGCCGGGTGAGCTGAGCGAGCTGACCGGGCGGAACGAGCTAACTGCGCCGGGAGAGCTGAGCGAGCCGGCCAAGCCGGCCGGGCCGTTTGAGCCGGGCGTTGTTCCGGACGTGCGGGAGGAACCCGGTGTTGTCGAGGAGGCCTCGCGGGACGCGAGTGCCGCCGGCGCGCACCTCGACCGGAGCCTGCTCGACCGGCTCGGTGCCGGGCCCGCGCAGGTGACGTTGCTGCAGTTCTCGTCGGCGTTCTGCGCTCCGTGCCGGGCCGTCCGCCGGGTCAGCGGCGAGGTGGCCGACATGCTGCCGGACGTGCAACATGTCGAGGTCGATGCCGAGAGCCACCTGGCCGAGGTGCGCGAGCTGAACATCTGGCGCACCCCGACCCTGCTGATCGTCGATGCCGAGGGCCGCGTGGTGAAGCGGGCCACCGGCGTCCCGAGCAAGCCCCAGCTGATCGCCGCGATCGCGGACCTGCTCCCCGGCACCTGACGATCGGCGTTCGCCTTCCACTCGGGCGCCCGGCAGCCCGCCGCTCAGCCACCTGCGACCTCGCGGTCAGAGGGCTGTGGCTTCGGCTAGTTCGGGTGGGGTGGTCGGGGGTGCCGGGTGTTCGGGTCCTCGGGTCAGGTTGCGGGTGCCGGGGATCAGTAGCTGGGACAGGGCGGCCAGGAGCAGGACGGCTGCGCAGGCGGTCAGGACCGGGTTCGTGCCGTAGCGGGAGGACAGGGGGCCGGCCAAGGCGTTTCCGAGCGGCATGGCCAGGTAGGAGGTCAGGTAGTCCCACGAGGCGACCCGGCCCAGGGCGGTCTGTGGGACCTGGTCCTGCAGGGCGGTCTCCCACGCCACGTCGAAGAAGATCAGGCCGGCGTAGCCGATCACGGCGCCCAGCAGGACGGCGATCAGCTCGGCGGGCCAGACGTACGCAAGTGCCCAGAGCGGCATCAGCAGCAGCGTGAGCCAGCCCGCCCGGAGCAGACGCCGTGGTTTGAAGCGCAACGCTACCGCCGCGCCGATCGTGCCGCCGAGGCCCTCGGCTGCGGCGATGAAGCCGGCCGCGGAGGCGCCGCCGAGGCGTTCGATCGCTACCACCTGGACCAGCACCAGGATCACGCCGTTGGCCATGTGGTAGGCGGTGGCGCCGAACAGGCCGCCCTTCAGCCAGTCGCGGCTGCTGATCTCGCGCCAGCCGGCGGCCAGCTCGCTGAGCATCGACGAGCGGGGGCCGCGTTCCGCCCGGGCCCGCAGCAGCAGGCAGGCGGCCATCGAGGCGAGGAAGCTGGCCGCGTTGACCGTGAAGCCGATCGGCGCGCCGAACGCGGCCACCGTCAGACCGCCCAGGGCCGGCCCGATCACCGCGCTGCCGGTCTGCAGCAGGCTGAGCGTCGCGTTGGCCGCCTGCCGTTTCTCCGCCGGGACGATCAGTGGGCGCAGCGCGACCATCGCCGGGTTGAAGAAGCTGCCGGCGCTCGACGACAGGGCGGCGAAGAGGCAGAGGAGCGGCAGGTGGTACGCGTCGGCGAAGAACATGGCGGCCATCAGCGCCGCCGCCACCAGTCGCAGGAGGTCCGAGGCGACCATGACCAGCCGGGGCTGGAGGCGGTCGGCCCAGAGGCCGCCGAACAGCGCGCTGATCAGCGTGAACGTGACCGAGCTGGCCATCACCAGGCCGAGGTCGCGGGCGCCGCCGCCGGCCTGCACGACGGCGACGGCCAGGGCGACGGTCTGGAAGCCGTTGCCGATCCAGGAGAGCGTCTGACCCGCGGCGAGCAGGCGGAAGTCGGTGAGCACGATCGAGAGAGTAGTTCGACGTCGAACTATTCGTAATCGAATTATCATGGGCGCATGACGGACGAGAGAGACGGCGTGGATCTCCATGTGGCGCGCTGGGCGGCGTTCTGGAAGGACGATCCGCGGTTCGAGCCGGAGGTCGAGGGGGCCCGGGTGCGGATGAACGACATCGCGAAGTGGGCTCGCCGGGCCGATGCGGTCGCGTTCGCCGGCAGCGAGGACTTCACCATGGAGGACTACCAGACGCTGCACGCGCTGATGGTGCAGCCGCATCCGATGGAGGCCACCCCGGCGCAGCTGGCCGACGCCACGCACGTGACCCGGGCCGCGATGACCAGCCGCCTCGACCGGCTCGCCTCGGCCGGCCTGGTGACCCGGGCGGTCGACCCCACCGACCGGCGGCGGGTGCTGGTGCGGCCCACCGCGGAGGGGCGAGCGGAGTGGAACAAGCACATCTTCGAGGGGATGGCCCGCGACCGGCAGATGCTCAGCGCCCTGTCCGGCGAGGAGTTGGTGCAGCTCAATGCCCTGCTGCGAAAGGTCACTAAATCGATAGAGTAAGTAGTGATCACCGTCACGGGGCGCACGCCGGGAAAAACAGCGAGGCTTCCAGGCATGGAACTCGACCCCCGCGGGCAGCGCTTCGCCGCGGCCCTGACCAGCATCGTCATCGCCCTGGTGCTGGCAACCGGATCGGGCTGGCTGGCGCTGGCCCAGGCCGTGGTCTTCGCGATCACGGCCTACGACCCTCGTAAGGGTCCGTACGCGTACATCTATCGGCTCTTGATCCTGCCTCGGGTCGGACCACCGGCCGACCGCGAGCCCGCCGCCCCCGTGCGTTTCGCCCAGACCGTCGGCCTGACCTTCCTGGCCCTGAGCGCGGTCGGTTACCTCAGTGGCGTGACCGCGCTGGGCGTGACGGCGGCCGCGTTCGGTCTGCTTGCGGCATTCCTGAACGCGGCCTTCGGTCTGTGTCTCGGTTGCGAGGCCTACCTGTTGATCAAAAGGGCGACGGCCTAGAACTTCGGCGCGTCGGGGGCCTCGAGGAGACCCAGGCGCAGCGCGGTCATCAGGGCCTGAGCCCGGTTGGCCGCGCCGAGCTTCTCGTACAGCTTCGAGATGTGCGTCTTGGCGGTCGACTCCGAGACGAACAGCTGCTTGGCGATGCCGGCCACGCTCATGCCGTCGGCGAGCAGGCGGAGCACCTGGCCCTCGCGGGGGGAGAGCTGCGGGCCGGAGGGGGCGAGCCGGCGCTTCATGGCCTCGGCCAGGTCGGCGGCGGTGAACGCGCTCGGCGCCGAGGCGGCGTGCCGGGCCGCGGCCACGACCTCGTCGGCGGGGGCGGTCTTCGGCACGAACGCGCTGGCGCCGGCCTCGAGCGCGCCGAACAGCTGGTCGTCGCCCGCGTACATCGTGAGCACCACGATGCCCATGTTGGCGTTGTTCTTCCGCAGGGCCTTGGTGGCCTCGAGGCCGCTGCCGTCGGGCAGGCGGAGGTCCATGATCACGACGTCCGGCTGGAGGGCGCCGGCCTGGCGGACCGCCTCGGCGGCCGTGGCCGCTTCCCCGACGACCTCGAACTGGCGGTCGCGCTCGAATGCGTGTCGCAGCCCCTTACGAATCAGGTCGTGATCGTCGACAAGGAGGACCTTGGTGCGCGTGGTCGGCGCAGGACTGGTCGACATGCTCGGGTTACTCCCCTTCTGGAGCGGAAACGCTATCCCGCACGCTATCGCGCCGCCCCGACGAACCGAGCACTACGGCTACGGTTGTCCCGCTGGGGTGTCGCGGCGTGATCTTCAATCGGCCCCGGATCCGTTCCGCCCGCTCGGCCATGATGGTCAGGCCGTAACGACCGTCCGGGCGGTCGTCGGCAAACCCCTTGCCGTCGTCGGAGACTTCGATCTCCGCGTACGGCGGGTCCACCGTACAGGTAACCCACAGATTAGAGGCTCCTGCGTGTTTCCGCGCGTTCGTGATCGCCTCTTGCGCGATACGCAACAGCTCGGCTTCGGTCGCGGCCGGTAGCCGTGCCGTCGATTCGTCGAAGGTGAAGTGCACGCGCAGGCCGGCCGACGTGCCGAGAGTGCGCGCGTACTCGGCGATGGCGGCCGCCAGCCCGCCGTTGCGGTCCACCTCGGAGCGCAGCTCGAACAGGCTCAGCCGCAGCTCGGTGATGACCCGGGTGACCTCGTTGCGCAGGGCGCGCAGCTCCTCGGCGGTCTCCTCGGCGCCCTCCGGCAGGGTGGCCTGCGCGTTGTCGATGCCGTAGCCGACCATCACGAGTTCCTGCGCGACGCCGTCGTGGATCTCCCGGGCGAGACGCTGACGTTCCTCATTGGTGGCCAGCGACCGCACGTCGTCGAAGAGCAGGGCGGCCTCGAGCCGGATCGCGGCCGGCTCGGTCACCCCGGTGACATCGAAGACCACTGACGAGGGGTACGCGCTGGCCACATCCGCCTCGAGGATGACCAGACCGATCGTGCGCACTCCGGCGACCAGCGGGACGACCAGCGAGGAGACGTCGCCGCGGCGGTGCGACCGGGCCTGCGAGCGGCTCGCGGTCTGCGGCTGCTGGGTGGCCCAGGCCTCGGCGATGGCCGAGTCGGAGTCGAGTGTCGTCTCCCAGTCGACCCGCTCGGCGCCGGTCTGGGCGAGCACGACGAGACGGCCGCCGCCACTGGTGGACAGCACCGCGGCGCGATCACCCGGCGCGACCAGGCGCAGCTCCTCGAGCAGGTGCTCGGAGATGCCGCCCGGGTCCAGAGTGGCACCGGGCAGGGAGCGGGCCACGCTGCGCAGCTGGGTCAGCAGGCGGGTGGCTTCCGCGTACGGCTGGGGGGTGGGCTCGGCGGGTTGCATCAGTTGTCGCATCGTATCGGCCGCGAAGGTGACGATGGCACCCAGCACGAGCCATTGTCCCCCGGCCGCGAGGAAGCCGGGCTGAGTGATCGGGCTCTGCGAGCCGGTCACGGTGCCCCCGGCGACCAGCGCCACGGCCGCCACCCCGAGCAGCGCCGCACCCTCGGTCGGGCGGCGGCGCAGGGCCGCGGTGAGCAGCGGGACGGCCAGGTAGGGAAGCACGGCCTCGGCGCCGAACCCGGCGTCCACTGTGCCGGTCAGGTCGGCGGCGGCGGCGATCGAGCCGGCCGCGAGCCCGGTGATGGCGACCTCGGCGAAGCGGCCGAGCGGGCCGAAGATGCGATGGTCCGGAGCCAGGAACGCGGGCAGCGCGGCGACCACCAGCAGGGCGATCCAGCGCAGCTGCGCCGGCTCCCGGGTGGCGATCAGAGTCAGGGCCGCGACCAGCGCGAGCATGATGATGCGCGCGGCCACCGCGAGCGGCTGGACGCGCGCGGAGACACTGGCTAGCACCGGCACCTGACGGATGGTAGCCGCATCGTCCCGGAACGGCTCGGCCCGGTGGTCAGGATTGTCGGACCGAAGAGGTAGCCTCCGTGCATGGCGGACACCTCGACGCAGTCGATCCAGGTTCATGCCCCGGTCGACCGCGTGGCCGCGGTGATCTGCGACTTCCCGCGGTACCCGGAATGGGTCGACGCGCTCAAGCAGATCGAGGTCCTCGAGGAGTATGAGGACGGCTATGCGGCGAGCGTCCGGTTCGTGATCGACGCCGGCGTGATGGCCGACGACTACACCCTCGAGTATGCCTACGCCGAGGATCTGAGCCGCGTCGAATGGCACCTGGTCGAGCCGTCCAAGACGCAGAAATCGCAGGAAGGGTCTTACGACCTGACCGACAACGGTGACGGAACGACTACCGTGACCTACACACTCGAGGTGGAGCTCTCCATCGGCATGCTCGGCATGTTCCGCCGAAAAGCCGAGAAGTTGATCATGGACACGGCGTTGAAGCAGCTCAAGCGCCGGGTCGAGAGCCTCCCATCGAGCTGAGCGGGGGAGGGTCCGGATGACGGCGTCGGCACGCGAGGAGGCCGAGCGGCTGGTCGCGACGATGATCGCGATGGCCACGAGCAGCGGGCTGGGTGCCGCAGCGAAAGCTTCCGGCAATTCATCCGGTACGCGTGATGCGGTCGCCGCCGGGCTGGGCGCCCTCGCCGACTCGGTCACCCAGGTCGTTAACCGGATCGCGGCCGGCCCAGGAGCCGACACAGGAGCAGGCGGTAAGGAAGGCGCCGAAACCGGGCACAGCTGGTCCACCGGCAGCGCCGAGTGCTGCGTCTGCCCGGTCTGCCGGGCGATCGCCGCGGTGCGTGACCCGAGCCCGATGACCGCCGTCCGCCTGGCCGCCGGCGCCGGCGATCTGGCCACCGGCGTGGCGAGCATGCTGCGTGCTGTCTCCGCGCTGACCGGCGCCCGGCCCAAGCCACGCCCGGCCCGGCCCGCCCCGCCGCCCGACCCCGGCGAGACCTGGTCGTTCGCCACCCGCACGACCGCACCGGCCACGGAGCCGGCCGAGGCGGAGCTGGACGAGTCGGAGCTGGCCGACCCCGGCGCGAGCGCTGATCAGGCGGCGGGCGCCGGCTCTGCGGCTGCGGCTGCGCCGAGCGGCGACCCGTGGGCCGCTGCGTCGGCGGCGAATGCGGCCGACGTGGCAGCCGAGCGACTACGGGCGCGCCGGGCAGCCGACGCCGCCCGGCGTAAAGCGGCCAAGGCAGCCCGGGAGGCGGCGGCCGAGGCGGCCAAGCGCGTGGCGGAGGCAGCGGCCCTGGCCGAGGCGGCTAAAGCGCTAGCGGCCAAGGCCGGGGCAGCGGAGGCCGGGGCAGCGGAGGCCGGAGCAGCGGAGGCCGGGGCAGCGGAGGCCGGAGCAGCGGAGGCCGGAGCAGCGGAGGCCGGAGCAGCGGAGGCCGGCGCTGCCAAGGTTGGGGCGGCCAAGATCAAAGCAGAGACGGGCGACACGGATGCTGGGGCGGGACGCTCCGCCCGTACACCGCAGGGGTTTGATGTGTGGGCCGCGGCCACCGCCGATGCGGGTGTTGGCGGCGTGGCGGGACCCACCTCGGTGGATCATGATGTTCCGGGCGCTGTGGCGCCGGGAAAGCGCGACGGCACGGCGGGCGACGAAGCCTCCGGCGACGGCGTCCAGTAAGCGGGTAGCAGAGGAGACAGCGTGACGCTGACCATCGGAGTCGACGTCGGCGGCACGAAGGTGGCCGGCGGGGTGGTCGACGAGCACGGCACGGTCCTGGCGTCCAACCGCCGCGACACGCCCGCCGAAGACCCGGCCGGCACCCGCGACACGATCGTCGAGGTGGCTGCCGAGCTCGCCGCCCAATATCCGCAGGCGGTCGCGATCGGCATCGGCGCCGCGGCCTGGATCGACGCGGCCGGCTCCACCGTGCTGTTCGCGCCCAACCTGGCCTGGCGCGACGAGCCCCTGCGCGACTACGTCGCCAAGGCGGTCGGCCTGCCCACCGTGCTGGAGAACGACGCGAACGTGGCGGCCTGGGCCGAGTTCCGCTTCGGGGTCGCCCGGCACGCCGACGACTCGATGGTGATGATCACCGTCGGCACCGGCATCGGCGGCGGCATCGTGCTCAACGGCAAGCTGTGGCGCGGGGCGAACGGCATCGCCGGCGAGCTCGGCCACATCCAGTCGGTGCCGGACGGCCACCCGTGCGGGTGCGGCCGGCTCGGCTGCCTGGAGCAGTACGCGAGCGGCAACGCCCTGGTCCGGTTCGCCCGGGCCGGCGCGCGGCAGGAGCCGGAGCGGGCGGCCAAGCTGCTCGATCTGGCCGGCGGCGACCCGCTCGCCATCAGCGGGTGGCAGATCACCGAGGCGGCCCGGGCCGGCGACGGCGTGGCCCGCGACGCGTTCGCGCAGATCGGGTACTGGCTGGGCGTGGCGATGGCCGACCTGGCGCAGAGCTTCGACCCGCAGATCCTGGTCGTCGGCGGCGGCGTGGTCGACGCCGGCGAGCTGCTCATGACGCCGACCCGCAACACCTATCGCGACCAGCTGAAGAACCGCGACCGCTTCCCGGTCGCCGACGTGGTGGCGGCCGAGACGGGAAACACGGCCGGGGTGGTCGGCGCGGCCGACCTGGCCCGCCGGATCTGACCGATGCCGGCGCTGCGGGTTCTCAGCTACAACGTGCACGGCCTGCGCGACGACCGGCAGGCCCTGATCCGGCTGGTCCGCGAGCTGGCGCCGGACGTCCTGGTGGTGCAGGAGGCGCCGCGCCGGTTCCGCTGGCGGCAGAAGTGCGCGGCGCTGGCCGGCGACACCGGCATGCTGGTCGGCGCCGGCGGCCTGCCCGCCCTGGGCAACCTGCTGCTGGTCAGCCTGCGGGTGCGGGTGCACGAGACCTGGTGCATGCGGTACCCGCTCACCCCCGGCCGGCATCTGCGCGGCGCCGCGTTCCTGCGCGGCTCGGTGCGTGGCGGCGGCTTCACCGTCTCCGGCTCGCACCTGGCCACCGATCCGGCCGAGCGGCCGTCCCAGGCCGCCCTCTGGAAAGAGGCCCTGGAGCGGATCGAGGGCCCGGTGATCGCGGCCGCCGACCTCAACGAGGGGCCGGGCGGCGGCGCCTGGCGCACGGTCGAGGACGGTCTCGTCTCCTCGTCGGCGGGCACTTTCACCTACCCGGCGACGCTGCCCGCGCGGGTCATCGACGGCCTGTTCGTCACCCCCGACATCACCATCGACCGGTACGAGGTGGTGGCGTCCGACCTGGCCCGGCGAGCGAGTGATCATTTACCCGTCTTGGCGGACCTGACGCTCCCTTCCTCGTAGGCCGGACATCTGGCAGGATCGCCGCGTGCACGACACTCCGGACATCGCCGACCGTCGGGACGCGGTCTGCGTCATCGGGGCCGGGGCCAGCGGACTTGCCACGATCAAGAACCTTCGCGAGCACGGTTTCGCGGTCGACTGCTACGAGCGCGAGACGTCGGTGGGCGGCGCGTGGAACTGGCGGCACGACCGCAGTCCGGTCTACGCGAACACCCACCTGATCTCGTCCCGGCCGCTGACCGAGTTCCCCGACTTCCCGATGCCGGACAACTGGCCCGACTACCCGCACCACAGCCAGGTGCTGTCCTACCTGGAGCGGTACGCGAAGCACTTCGGGCTGGGCGAGCACATCTGGTTCGGCACCGAGGTGGTGTCGGCGGCGCCGGTGGGCGACGGCCGCTGGGACGTGACCACCCGCTCGACCGGTGGCGGCTCGTCCCGGGTGCAGCGCTACGCCGCCGTGGTCGCCGCGAACGGGCACAACTGGGCGCCGGCCAAGCCCGAGATCGACGGCGCCGACACGTTCCGTGGGCAGGTGATCCACTCGGCGCAGTACAAGGACCCGGCGCAGCTGCGCAACCGCAAGGTGCTCGTCATCGGCGGCGGCAACACCGGCTGCGACATCGCGGTCGAGGCAGCCCAGCAGGCCACCACGGTCTGGCACTCGACCCGCCGCGGCTACTGGTACGCCCCGAAGTACGTCATGGGCCGCCCCGCCGACCAGGTCAACGACCGGCTGCTCAGGTGGCGGCTGCCGCTGCGCCTGCGCCAGTGGCTCTACCGTCGCACGCTGGCGCTGACCACCGGCGACCTGACCCGTTACGGCCTGCCCGAGCCCGACCACCGGCCGTACGAGAGCCACCCGATCGTCAACAGCCAGCTGCCCTATTACCTGGGCCACGGGCGGATCAAGCCGGTGCCGGACGTGGCCCGCTTCGCCGGCGGTCAGGTGGAGCTGGCCGACGGCCGGCGCATCGACGCCGACCTGGTCATCACCGCGACCGGCTACACGCCGCGCTTCGAGTTCCTGGACCCGGCGCTGATCGGCGCCGACCTGGACGGCCGCCCCGACCTGCACCTGCACGCGTTCGCCCGCAAGCACCCGACGCTCGCCGTGGTGGGCCTGCTCCAGCCGGACTCCGGGGTGCTGCCGCTCGCGCACTGGCAGAGCGTGGCGGTGGCCCGCTGGCTGCAGCTTCGCCGCGAGGACCCGGTGCGGGCCGCGGCCGTGCAGCAGAAGGAGTCGGCCCGCCCGCTGCCGAGCTGGTCCCGCCGCCAGGTCGTGCCCACCCGGCGGCATTGGTTCGAGGTCGACCACATCGCGTATTTGAAGGCCGTGGGCGAGCTGCTGCACGAGATGGAGCCGGCCACATGACCTCGTACGAGCTGCTTCGTTTCGACGACTGGACGTCGCCGGTTCCGCCGGTCGAGCGGGAGGTGCTGTCCCGGCTGGTCGAGGGCGAGGCCGAGCATCCGCCGCTGCTGTTCGTGGCCGGGCCCGGCACCGGCGCCTGGGCGTTTGCCGAGCACTGGCTCCCGCATGCGGCCGGGCGGGGCTTCCCGGCCTACGCCCTGACCCCGCGCGCCGACGGCGACCTGCGCGCCCACGTGCACGATCTGGTGCAGGTGGCGGCGTCGCTG
Organism: Actinoplanes sp. NPDC026619; assembly: GCF_040638295.1. Lineage (NCBI taxonomy): Bacteria > Bacillati > Actinomycetota > Actinomycetes > Micromonosporales > Micromonosporaceae > Actinoplanes > Actinoplanes sp. NPDC026619. The sequence continues at coordinate 1,091,585 of NZ_JBEZYA010000001.1, read as the reverse complement.
CCCCGGCAGGCCGTGCTGATCGGGCACGGCGCCGGCGCGCTGGTCGTGTCGCACGCGCTCGGCCGTTACCCGGCCCGGGCCGCGGTGCTGGCCGCCCCGGCGATGGACCGCTGGGCGACGCTCGGCGCCGCGCTGAAAGCCAATCCGTTCGGCACCCTGCGCCGGCGCCCCCGCCTGAACCGCAAGCAGCTGTTCGGCCCGGACGTGGCCACCGCCGACGACTACCTGGCCCGGATGACCTTCGAGCGCCGCCTGGTGGCCCCGCATTCCAGAGCCGGGCTCGCGCCGGTGCTGGTGGTGGGCTCGCCGGACGACAGGGTGGTGCCGCGCAAGTCGCTCGATCGCGTGGCGGCGGAGTACGGCGGAGCGCCGCTGATGTTCCCCGGCATGGCGCACGCCCTGATGCTCGACACCGGCTGGGCCGAGCCGATCGACGCCGTCCTGGATTGGCTGACCAAGGAACTAACCGCGGTTGACTAACACTTCCCGCTGGCGGGGGAGCCGGCGGGCGAGCTGGCCGGTGTGGTCGAGGGCGGTCAGGTAGGCGCGGGCCCACGCGTGGATGTCATTTTCGGTGATGTGCGCGCGCATCGCCGACATCCGCCGGGACAGGTCGGCCGGGTCGGCGTCGAGCGCCTGCAGCAGCGTGTCCTTCAACCCGTCCACGTCGTGCGGGTTGACCTGGAACGCGTCCTCCAGCTCGTTGGCCGCCCCGGCGAACTCGCTGAGCACCAGCGCGCCGGTGTCGTCGGCGCGGGCCGCCACGTATTCCTTGGCCACCAGGTTCATCCCGTCGCGCAGCGGGGTCACCACCATGACGTCGGCGGTCTGGTAGAGCGCGGCCAGGTCGGCCCGGTCGAACGGCTGGTTCAGGTAGTGGATGGCGGGCTCGCCGACCCGGCCGTACTCGCCGTTGATCCGGCCGACCTCGCGCTCGATGCGGTCCTTCAGCCCTCGGTAGCTCTCCACCCGCTCCCGGCTCGGCACCGCCACCTGCACCATCACGGTGTCGCGCACCTTAACGTGCCCGTCGCGCAGGAGCTCGCTGTACGCGGTGAGGCGGTGCTCGATGCCCTTCGTGTAGTCGAGCCGGTCGACGCTGAGCAGCACCTTCTTGTGCGGCCCGAGGTCGTGCCGCAGTTGGCGGGCCTGATTCACCACGTACGACCGGGCGTTCAGCGCCTCCATCTCGGTCACGTCGATCGACACCGGGAACGCGCCGGTGCGCACCACCCGCCCGTCGGTCATCAGGATCGCGTCGTCGGCGCCGCGCGCGCCGAGCAGCTTGCTCGCCAGCTGCGCCACGTTGTGCGCGGCCTGCGGGCGCTGGAAGCCGACCAGGTCGGCGCCGAGCATCCCGCCGAGCAGCTCGAGGCGGCGGGGCAACTGCATGAACAGCTCCGGCGGCGGGAACGGCACGTGCATGAAGAAGCCGATCAGCACGTCCGGCCGGAGCTCCCGGAGCATCTGCGGGACCAGTTGCAGGTGGTAATCCTGGATCCAGACGGCCGCGCCCGGCTCGGCCACCTCGGCGGCGGCCTCGGCGAACCGGCGGTTGACCGTGCGGTAGGTCTCCCACCAGCCGCGATCGAACACCGGCTGCTCGACGGCGTCGTGGTAGAGCGGCCAGAGCGTCGAGTTGGCGAAGCCCTCGTAATAACCCCGCAGCTCGTCCTCGGTCAGCGGGACCGGGCGCAACCGCAGCGTGCCGATGTCGGGCAGCGAGAGCGTCGGGCCCACTCCGCCGCCCCAGCCGACCCAGGTGGCCGGGGTGCCCTCGAGGATCGCGTGCAGCGCGCCGGCCAGCCCTCCCGGGCTGCGGCGCCACTCACAGGCCCCGTCGGGGGCGACGTTGTCGTCGAGCGGGAGACGGTTGGCAACCACGACCAGCGAGCTCTGGCGCATCACCGAAGGTTACTAGAGCCACAGCAGCGCGCTACACAGATAGTGGTCAATTCCATCGGGCGGGCATCAAACGACTGCGCCGTCGTCGTAGTCGTCCTCGTCGTCACCCGAACGCAGTCGCCAGACGAGCATGACCGCGCCGGAGACGATCGCGGCGAAGCCGAGCAGGGTGACGTAGTCCTGCGAGACCGGCAGAAGGCCGGGGAAGAGGAAGAGCACGAAGCCGACGAGTACGCCGAGGACACCCATCACCGCGTACTTCGAGATGCGCGGCAGCGGCGGGGGAGGCGGCGGGATGTACCGCTCGTCTTCCTCGTCGTCGTCATCGTCCTCGAGATCGGCGCCGAACGTGTCCAGCCCGTCGATCAGCGACGACTCGGCGGGTTTCTGGTCGGTGCGCCGGCGGCCGTAGGTGACGGTGTCGGTCGAGGTGGCGGGCGGGCTCGGCTCGACCGGCAACTCCTCGGACGCGGGCCACGGCGCCGCGGTCGGGTCGACGGGGGAGTGGAACCCGGCCACGATCTTGGCCCACTCGGCTTCGATGTCCGGTTCCCTCGTGGGGTCGGCCGGCGCCGTGGGCGGCGAGGTGGGCGGCGCGCCGTCGGTCACCTGGTGCAGGTGCTCGCGAGCCACGTCGAGGTGGGCACGATCCACGTAAAGCCGGTCGGTGGGGCGCGCCGGAAGCGTGGTGGCCCGGAGAATCGGGTTGAGATCGGCGGTCGGCTGGAGGTACGCCGCGATGCCTACTGCCTGCAGCACGTCGAGCAGATGCTCGCCGACGCGCGGATCGACGTCGCCGGCCACCGCGAAGTCGGCCGCGTCTATCCCGTTGTCCCGCCGCCCTCGGCGGGCGCCACCCGCTGTCACCCCTGCACACTCCCTCGCCGATCGTGCCTTGAATGGTGACACGCGAAGTACCGGTTGCGGGAGTGCGTTGTGGCGCGCCGTCCCGCTTCGTACGCTTCCTCTGGGATTGATTGTCCCGGACGTCCGGGAAAGGACACTGGTGTTCTACTGGCTGCTGAAGTACGTCGTTCTCGGGCCGCTGCTGCGCGTGGCGTTTCGCCCCGACGTGCGTGGCCTGGGCAATGTGCCCGATTCCGGACCGGTGATCCTGGCCTGCAACCACCTTTCCTTCTCCGACTCGATCTTCACACCCCTGATGGTCGGCCGCAGGGTGACGTTCGTCGCGAAAGCCGAATACTTCACCGGCAAGGGGGTCAAAGGCCGCCTGATGCGGCAGTTCTTCCTCTCGACGGGGACGATCCCGGTGGACCGTTCGGGCGGCAAGGCGGCCCAGGCGGCTCTCGACACCCTGCTGCGGGTGCTGCGCGAGGGCGGCATCGCCGGCATCTACCCGGAGGGCACCCGCTCGCCGGACGGCCGGCTCTACCGCGGCAAGACCGGGGTGGCCCGGCTGGCGCTGGAGAGCGGGGCGCGGGTGGTGCCGGTGGCGCTGCTGAACACCGACGAGATCCAGCCGACCGGCACCTTCATCCCGAAGATCAAGCGGGTGAAGATGCGGTTCGGCCCCCCGCTCGACTTCTCCCGCTACGCGGACGCACACGGCGACCGCTTCGTGGAGCGGGCAATAACCGACGAGATCATGTACGAGCTGATGGCCCTCTCCGGCCGCGAGTACGTAGACATCTACGCCACAAAGCTGAAGACCTCGGTAGAGGCCCCGGCCCCGGTGTCGAAGGGCGACCGGAGTCGCACTGCGCCCGTCGTTGTCGAGAGTGCCGAAAAAGGCTAGGCGAAGCCGTGGTCTTTTTCGGTGCTCTCGACAACGACTTCTCGGGGCGCAGTGCCCGCCGAGCGGAGCGAGGCCATCTATACAGTCATCCCCGCTCGGCGCCGCAGAGCCGGAAGGTCGGTGACCACGATGCGGCGGCCCTCGGTGCGCAGCCAGCCTCGGCTGGCGAAGGAGCCGATTGCCTGGTTGACGCTCTGGCGGGAGCCGCCGGCCATCTCGGCCAGCTGACTCTGGTTGAGCTCTATCGTGATCATCGGCGCCTGGCTCTCGCCGGCCAGCCGCACCAGGGTCTTGGCGACCCGGCCGGGCAGGTCGAGGAAGACGTGATCGGTGTTCTGCTCGGTCAGCCGGCGGATCAGCGCGCCGACCGAGCGCATCACCGCGTCGAGGATGCGCGGGTTGGAATGCACCAGGTCCATGAACGCGGCCCGGGAGATGGTCAGCGCCTGGCAGTCCTCGATGGCCTCGGCCGAGGTGCTGCGGGTCGACGCGTCCAGAAGGGACACCTCGCCGAGCACGTCGGGCGGGCGGACCACGGTGAGGACGGCACGCTCGCCGGTGGGCGCGGTGCGGAAGATCGCGACGGCGCCGCGTTTGAGAATGATGAGAGACTCGCCGGGATCGTGCTCGACGAAGAGGATTTGTCCTTTACGGTAGGTGCGTGGGACGGCGGTGGCGATGACCCGCAGCCGAACCTCCGGCTCGAGGCCGGCGAACATCTCGACACCGGCGAGCGCATCACCGGAATCCGGCAAGCGATGGTCCACGGCGCTATCCCTCCCCCGGTGGGGACCGCGTCGACGACCCCCGGCCGGCGTCGGCCCCTCGACGCGAACGATCACTAATAGCACGAACAAACCGGCAAGCGCCATTTCTCTTGGACGAGATGTGCGCGGGCGGTCCGTCGATGCTTCGTACGATCATGTCGCGCCGGTCGCTATCTGTAAACCTATCTATAGCGAAGCGTGATTGTCGCCCACCCTGTCCGTCGGATTTCCGGCATCTGTCGAGATAATCCCGCCGTGCCGGACGACGACGTTGTTCTCTCCACTTTGCGTGATCAGTGGCATCTTCAGCCCAGCGAGATCAGCGCGCTGCCCGATGAAGTGCTGTCCCGTGGCTGGGAGGTGACGGCCGGTCCGGAGCGGTACGTCTGCCGGCTCGCCGAGCCCGGCGCCCGGCAACCGGTCGAGGCCGGCCTGGTCGCCGCCGAGCACCTGCGCGGCCGCGACATCGTGGCCGGCGAACCGGTGCGCACCCTGGCCGGCGGGCTCACCGCGCAGACCCCGGCCGGAGCGCTGGCCGTGCTGCGCCGGGTGCCCGGCCGGCCGCTCGACGGCGGTGACCCCATCGATCAGCAGTGGTGGGGGGACCGGCTCGGCGTCGTACACAAGGCTCTTCAGCATTTTCACCACCCCGGCCTGCGCCCATGGCAGCCGCTCGACCCCGCCGCCGCTCATCTTTCCGCGGAGCCCTGGCTCCGCGGCGCCGTCGCCGGCGCGGTCGGCGCGGCCACCCGGCTCACCGTCACCGACCGATTGACGTACGGGGTTCTGCACGGCGACCCGGCGCCCGGCAACTTCGTGGTCGACCCGAGCACCGGCCGGGCCGGCCTCCTCGACTGCGGCGCCAGCGGGGTCGGGCCGCTGGTCTACGACGTGGCCGCCGCGGTCGGCTACGTCGGCGGGCCGGACCGGGCCACCGACCTGATCGACGGTTACGTGGCGGCCGGGCCGGTGCGCCGCGACGAGCTCGAGGCGGTGCTGCCCGTTCTGGTGCGGCTGAGGTGGGCGGTGCGCGCCGACCGGGCCGCCCGCCGGGGCAACCGCAAGATGCTTCGCTGTGCAAAGAAGGCCCTGGAGTCGGCGTCCAGCTGACCGTAGGCAAGGATGTTGAGGGAATTGAGTCTTTAGTCCGTCCACGGGCGGCGGAGGGGCGGCGGATGGTGCCATACCGCTATTTCTACGACTGCGAGTTCATCGAGGACGGCCGGACGGTCGACCTGGTGTCGATCGGCGTCGTCGACGAGTTCGGCCGCGAGTTCTACGCGGTCAGCACCGAGTTCGACGACACCAAGGCGATTCCCTGGGTGCGCCGCAACGTCCTCGAGAAACTCCCGTCCCCCTCCAGCAAGGCGTGGCGCTCCCGCGAGCGCATCCGTGAGGACCTCTACGAGTTCCTGATGGAGCCGATCCGCGGCCGCGACGAGCAGATGGAGCTGTGGGCGTGGTTCGCCGCCTACGACCACGTGGCCCTGGCCCAGCTCTGGGGGGCGATGCCGGCCCTGCCGCGGGAGATCCCGCGCTTCACCAAGGACCTGCGCCAGCTCTGGGACGACCGCGGCCGCCCGCACCTGCCCAGCATGGCCGGCCGGCACGACGCCCTGGTCGACGCCCGGCACAATCTGGCCCGCTGGGATGCGATGAAGCCCTAGGCTGATGGCAGGCGGTTGATGACGGGGCGCTTTCGTCCACGTTTCCGGAGGCGACTAAAGTTCCGTCCGCGGTCCGCCCCGGGCCGGCAGCGCTGCCGAGAGACAACACGCTTCCTGGGGCAGTAGGACTTTCTGCAATCCTCGCGACCCGATCCAGGGAGGACGAGCAAATCATGCGTATCGGCGTGCTCACCGGCGGCGGCGACTGCCCCGGTCTCAACGCGGTGATCCGGGCGGTGGTCCGCAAGGGCGTCGCCGCGTACGGTCACGAGTTCGTCGGATTCCGCGACGGCTGGAAGGGCCCGCTCGAGGGCCTGACGAAGCCGCTCGGCATCGCGGAGGTCCGCGGCATCCTGCCGCGCGGCGGCACCATCCTCGGCTCCTCGCGCACCAACCCGTTCAAGATCGACGGTGGCGTCGACCGGATCAAGGCCAACCTGGCCGAGCAGGGCGTGGACGCGCTCGTCGCGATCGGCGGCGAGGACACCCTCGGTGTCGCCACCAAGCTCAACGATCTCGGCGTCAACGTCGTCGGCGTGCCGAAGACGATCGACAACGACCTGAACGCCACCGACTACACCTTCGGGTTCGACACCGCGGTGAACATCGCGATGGAGGCGATCGACCGGCTGCACACCACCGCCGAGTCGCACCACCGCACCCTGGTCGTCGAGGTCATGGGCCGGCACGCCGGCTGGATCGCCCTGCACGCCGGCCTCGCCGGTGGCGCGAACGTGATCCTGCTGCCGGAGCGCAACTTCGACGTCGAGCAGGTCGCGACGTACGTGACGAAGCGCTTCCAGGTGGAGTACGCGCCGATCGTCGTGGTCGCCGAGGGCGCGCAGCCGCTCGAGGGCCAGATGGTCACGCACAACCAGGAGCTCGACTCGTTCGGCCACGTCCGCCTCGGCGGCATCGGCCAGTGGCTGGCCGAGCAGCTGGAGGACAAGACCGGCAAGGAGGCCCGCACGGTCGTCCTCGGTCACATCCAGCGTGGTGGCACCCCGACCGCCTTCGACCGGGTGCTCGCCACCCGCTTCGGGCTGCAGGCGATTGACGCCGTCCACGAGGGCGATTTCGGTAAGATGATGGCGCTGCGGGGCACCGACATCGTCCGCGTGCCGCTGATCGAGGGCACCGGCGAGCTGAAGACCGTGCCGCTCTCCCGCTACGAAGAGGCTGAGGTCTTCTTCGGAAGCTGATTTTTGGGACAAGGGGCGACCGGAAGGTCGCCCCTTGTTTCGTCAGGAAGGGTTACATGACCAAGCACAGTGTCGCCGTGATCGGCGCGGGCAAGCTCGGTGAGCTGGTCCTCTCCGGCCTGCTGCGCTCCGGCTGGCCGATCAGCCAGCTGCTGGCCACCACCCGCCGCCCCGAGCGCGCGGCCGAGCTGGCCGACCGCTACGGCATCCGCCCGGTCCTCAACCTGACCGCCGTCACGCAGGCCGACGTGCTGCTGATCGCGGTGAAACCGCAGGACGCGGCGAAGCTGCTGGACGACTTCGGCATGAAGGTGCCACCGGGCAAGCTGGTGGTGTCGCTCTGCGCGGGCCTGCCGACGAGCTTCTTCGCCGAGCGGCTGCCCGGCGGCATCCCGGTGGTGCGGGTCATGACGAACACCCCGGCGCTGGTCGACGAGGCGATGACGGTGATCTCCCCCGGGCCGTACGCGACCGAGGAGCACCTCGCGCTCACCGAGGAGATCTTCAAGCCGGTCGGCAAGACCATGCGGGTGCCGGAGACCCAGCAGGACGCGGTGACCGCGCTCTCCGGCTCCGGGCCGGCCTATTTCTATCTGCTGGTCGAGGCGATGATCGACGCCGGCATCCTGCTCGGACTGCCGCGCCAGGTCGCGCACGAGCTGATCGTGCAGACCGCGATCGGCTCGGCCACGATGCTGCGTGACTCCGGCGAGCACCCGGTCAAGCTGCGCGAGGCGGTCACCTCGCCGGCCGGCACGACCATCTCGGCCATTCGCGAGCTGGAGAACCACGGCGTACGCGCGGCTTTCCTGTCTGCCCTCGAAGCGGCCCGCAACCGGGCCGCCGAGATCGCCACCCAGATGGGTTCTAGTACCAGATAGCTATCTTCGAGCCGTTGGCTTCCTCCGGCGGAGACGGGTGGCTCAGCGCCGTCCCGGTCGCCATCCGGTGCGCCGACCAGGCGACCGCGGCCGCGTCCAGGATGTCGTCGGGCGGGGCCTGGCCGGCCGGGCCGATCTGGTCGGGGAGCACGATGCCGTTGCGCGCGAGCAGGTCGCGCCGGCGTGCCTGACCGGCCCAGGTCTTCTTCGCGTGGGTCAGCGGCTCGCCCGCCATCGTGCGGAACGAGACCTCCGGGTGGGCCTCGAAGAGCAGGCCCGGATGCCGTTCCCAGATCGCGTTGGCCTCGAGGAGCTTGGGCCGCAGGGCCCAGCTCTGCCGGCTGAGGCCGGCGCCGGTGAGCTCGCGGCAGAGCCGGTTGGCCGCCCCGAAGTCGGCCTCCATCCACACCTGCCGCGGTGGCACCCGGAAGATGCTGCCGCGCCGCGGGCCGAGCTGGTCGGCGGCGAGGGTGTCGGCGGCGCGCCACTTGTCCGGCAGCATGCCGAGCGGGATGTCGACGCCGATGACGGCGGCGCCGGAGCTGTTGGCGACGATCTCGTAGAGCGAGGCGGCGAGCACCGCGCGGCCGAAGGCGCCGTCGCGCAGCTCGACTCCGACCCAACCAAGTGCGTACGCGTCGACGCCGATGACGTGGATGCTCATCGGCCCCCACCGCAACGGGCGTCGATGTCGACGTCGAAGATGGTCATGACGGCAGACTACGCGCTGTGCCCGTTTGTGTGCACCCTGTACATCTTGGGGTCTGGAAGTTAAGACCATGATTAATCCAGCTCACGCATCTTGACGATCATGAATGCCTGTGACTACCGTCTCCTTCACGAACTTTTTGGAAACTTTCCTAACTGTTCAACGAGGAGACAGAAGTGCAGAAATCCCTCCGCCGCGCTCTCTGGGCCGGTGCGATCGTGGTCGCGACGACCGCCACGGTCCCCGTTGTTCAGGCATCAGCCGCAGCGGCCTGTGCCCCCGCCTGGTCTTCTACTGCCGTGTACGTCAAGGACAACGCCGCCTCCCAGAACGGCCACAACTACACCGCCAAGTGGTGGACTCAGAACGAGTCCCCGGCCACGCACAGCGGACAGTGGGACGTCTGGATCGACGGCGGCGCCTGCGGCGGAACGACCACCCCCACCACGCCGCCGACGACCGCCCCCACGACGGCCCCGACCACAACTCCGCCGACGACGTCGCCCACCACGTCGCCGACCACCGCCACGCCGACCTCCGGCACCAGCGGGAAGAACCTCGTCGGCTACTTCGCCGAGTGGGGCGTCTACGGCCGCCAGTACTTCGTGAAGAACCTGGTGACCTCGGGCTCCGCCTCGAAGCTCACCCATCTGCTGTACGCCTTCGGCAACACCACCGGTGGACAGTGCTCGATCGGTGACTCCTATGCCGACTACGACATGGCGTACACCACCGCCAACAGCGTCGACGGCGTCGCCGACACCTGGGACGCGGGCGCCCTGCGCGGCTCGTTCAACCAGCTGCGCAAGCTGAAGAAGGCGTACCCGAACATCAAGATCATTTGGTCGTTCGGCGGCTGGACCTGGTCCGGCGGCTTCACCCAGGCCGCGGCCAACCCCACCGCGTTCGCCAACTCCTGCTACAACCTGGTCAAGGACTCCCGCTGGGCCGATGTCTTCGACGGCATCGACATCGACTGGGAGTACCCGAACGCCTGTGGCCTGTCCTGCGACGCCAGCGGGCCGGCCGCCTACAACAACGTGATCTCCGCGCTGCGTACCAAGTTCGGCTCGTCCTTCACGATCACCTCGGCGATCTCGGCGGACGGCTCGAACGGCGGCAAGCTCGACGTGGCCGACTACGCGTCCGGCATCTCGAAGCTGAACCTGGTCTTCCCGATGACCTACGACTACTTCGGCGCGTTCGCCCCGCAGGGCCCGACCGCTCCGCACTCGCCGCTCACCTCGTACACCGGCATCCCGACCGCCGGTTTCTACTCGGACGCGGCGATCCAGAAGCTGAAGAGCAAGGGTGTTCCGGCCAGCAAGATGCTGCTCGGCATCGGGTTCTACGGCCGCGGCTGGACCGGCGTCAGCCAGGCGGCGCCCGGCGGCACCGCCACCGGCGCGGCGCCCGGCACCTATGAGGCCGGCATCGAGGACTACAAGGTCCTCAAGACCAGCTGCCCGGCCACCGGCACGGTCGCCGGCACCGCTTACGCCAAGTGCGGCAGCAACTGGTGGAGCTACGACACCCCGTCGACGATCGCCGGAAAGATGACCTACGTGAAGCAGCAGGGTCTCGGCGGCGCGTTCTTCTGGGAGTTCTCGGGTGACACCAGCAACGGCGAACTGATCACCGCGATCAAGAACAACCTTTGATAGCTCATCTCCTCAGGTGAGAAGCGGGGCACCGGGCGCAAGCTCGGTGCCCCGCTTTCGTAGTCTTGGCGGCATGCGCCGTGAGTGGCACCAGCTGAGCTACCCGGGGGTCGGGAATCCGGCCTTCCAGACATCCCGCCCGTCCACCGACTCGGCCGAGGACGCCGCCCTCGGCCTCGATCGATGGCGTGACCTGCCGCGCGTGCAGATGCCGCCGTGGGCGGACATGGACGAGGTCGCCTCGGTCTGCAAGGTGCTCGACAACGTCCCGTCGATCGTCGCGCCCTACGAGGTCGACCAGTTGCGGGTCAAGCTCGCCGAGGTGTGCGAGGGCCGGGCCTTCCTGCTGCAGGGCGGCGACTGCGCCGAGACCTTCGACGCCAACACCGAGAGCCACCTGCTGGCCAACGCCCGCACCCTGCTGCAGATGGCGGTGGTGCTGACCTACGGCGCGTCGATGCCGGTGGTCAAGGTGGCCCGGGTCGCGGGGCAATATACGAAGCCCCGCTCGGCGCCGACCGACTCGCTCGGCCTGGCCGCCTACCGCGGCGACCTGATCAACTCCCTGGAGCCGGACGAGGCGGCCCGGGTTGCCGATCCGCAGCGCATGATCCGGGCGTACGCGAACTCGGCCGCCGCGATGAACATGCTCCGGGCGTACCTTTCGGGTGGTCTTGCCGATCTGAACGGCCTGCACGACTGGAACAAGGACTTCGTGCGCGCCTCGCCGGCCGGCGAGCGGTACGAGGCGATCGCCCGCGAGATCGACCGGGCGCTCGACTTCATCCGGGCCTGCGGGATGACCGACAACGAGGCGCTGCGCACCGTCAGTCTCTACTGCTCGCACGAGGCGCTCGCGCTGGAGTACGACCGGTCGCTCACCCGGGTGAGTGATTCCAAGGCGTACGGGCTGAGCGGTCATTTCCTCTGGGTGGGTGAGCGCACCCGGCAGCTGGACCACGCGCACATCGACTTCATCAGCCGGATCGCCAACCCGATCGGCGTGAAGCTCGGCCCCGGCACGTCGCCGGACACCGCGATCGAGCTGTGCGAGAAGCTCAACCCGAACAACATCCCGGGCCGGCTCACGCTGATCAGCCGGATGGGCAACGGCAAGGTGCGCGACGCGCTCCCGCCGATCGTGGAGAAGGTCACCGCCACCGGCGCCAAGGTCGTCTGGCAGTGCGACCCGATGCACGGCAACACGCACGAGTCCTCCAACGGCTACAAGACCCGGCACTTCGACCGGATCGTCGACGAGGTGCTCGGCTACTTCGAGGTGCACCGCGGGCTCGGCACCCACCCCGGTGGCATACACATCGAGCTGACCGGCGAGGACGTCACCGAGTGCCTCGGCGGCGCGCAGGGCATCGAGGATCTCGATCTCCCGGATCGCTATGAGACCGCCTGTGACCCCCGCCTGAACACCCAGCAGAGCCTCGAGCTCGCCTTCCTCGTTGCGGAGATGCTCCGTGGTTGATCTGCGATCGGACACTGTCACCCGGCCCTCGGCGGCGATGCGCCAGGCCATGGCTTCGGCTGAGGTCGGCGACGACGTCTTCGGCGACGATCCCACCGTCAACGCCCTCGAAGCCCGGGTGGCCGCGATGTTCGGGCACGAGGCTGCGCTGTTCGCGCCGTCCGGCACGATGGCCAACCAGATCGCCCTGCAGCTCGTGGTGCCGCCGGGCGGTGAGCTGCTGGCCGGCGGCGACGCGCACGTCCTGGTGTACGAGATGGGCGCGGCCGCGGTGATGGGTGGCATCTCGTCGCGTACGTGGGGCTCGGTCGGGGCCGACCTCGATCCGTCCTCGATCGCCGCGATGATCCGCAAGCCGGGCGGCTACACCGTGGCGACCAGGGCGATCGCGGTCGAGCAGACCCACAACCTGGGTGGGGGCGGCGTCGTGCCGCTGCCGACGCTGGCGGCCCTCCGTGACATCTCTGACAAACACGAAATAGCCCTGCATTGTGACGGTGCTCGGATCTGGCACGCGCACGTCGCCGACGGGGTGCCGCTCTCCTCCTACGGCAAGTTGTTCGACACGATGTCGGTCTGCCTCTCCAAAGGTCTCGGCGCGCCGGTCGGCTCGCTCGTCATCGGCAGCGCTGCACGGATCGCGCAGGCGCGGGTCATCCGCAAGCGGCTGGGCGGTGGCATGCGCCAGGTCGGCATCCTCGCCGCCGCGGCCGATTATGCGCTCACCCACAACATCAGCCGGCTCGCGGCCGACCACGAGCGTGCCCAGCGGGTCGCGGTGGCGCTCGCCAAATACGGCGTCGTCGACCCGGCCACCGTCCAGACCAACCTGATCCTGGTCGATCTCAGCGGCACGAAGCTGGACGCGGCCGGTTTCGTGGCCCGTGCGGCGGAGAAGGATGTCCACATCGCCGCGATGCTGCCGCACCTGGCCCGCATCGTGGTCCACCTGGACATCGACGACAACGCCCTCGATCAGGCGATCACCGTGCTGACCGGGATCCTTGCCGAGGAGGCCTAGACACCATGTCCGAGCCGATCATCGTGGCGCAGGCCGCGGACGGTCTGCAGGCACACTTTCCCGACGTGGTCCGGCTGGCGGGCGGCCGGCTGGTAGCCGCCTACCGCGAGGGCGCCGGGCACATCAGCCACGAGGGCCGGATCGTGGTCGTGGCCTCCGACGACGACGGGCAGAGCTGGTCCGCGCCGGAGATCGTGGTCGACGGCCCGCACGACGACCGCGACCCGAAGCTGGCCGTGCTCGCCGACGGCACGATCCTGCTGAGCTATTTCGTCCTCGAGTGGACCAGCGAAAAAGAGCACAAGAACCACGGCGTGCTGGTACGCCGCAGCACCGACGCCGGCCGCACCTGGAGCGAGCCGGCCCAGGTCGGCAGCATCTGGTGGGCCTCGCACGGCGCCGCCGTCGAGCTGCCCGGGGGTGACCTGCTCCTGCCGGTCTACAACCGCCCGCCCGGCGAGCGATGGCACCGGGCCGCGGTCGTCCGCAGCACCGACGGCGGCCGCACCTGGCCGGCCGCGTCCGAGGTGTCGCTGGCGGCCGGCTCCACGTTCCACTTCCAGGAGCCGACCCTGACGGTCTTGGACGGTCAGCTCGTGTCGCTGATCCGGACGACCGTGGAAACGGCGTACCTCTCCCGGTCGACCGACGACGGCCGCACCTGGACCGCCCCCGTGCCCACCGACATGCCGGCCTCGTCGCACCATGCGCTGCGCCTGGCGAGCGGCGAGGTCCTGGTCACCTACGGTGACCTTTCGAAGAGATTCAGCGAGCATCGGGAGACGGTCGGCCGCCTGGTCCGGCGGCCGCTGGAGACCTGGGACGGCTACCCCGACATCCAGTTGTACGACTCGGGCCACCACGACCAGGCCAATCCGTCCAGCGTGGAGCTGTCGCCGGGCCGTTTCCTCACGCTGGGCTTCGACATCCCGGCGCGTACGGTCGTCGCGTTCATTTCTTCCGCAACCGACTATTACTCGTAACGCCGCCACTGGATCATCGCGGCGGTGGCGTCGTCGCGGAGCTCGCCGTCCTCGTACGACACGATGGTGTGGATCAGCCGGCGCATGATCTCCGGGGCCGGGTAGCCGGCCCGCAGGGCCGTCAGCATGAAGTCGGAGAGACGCTCCGGGCCGAACTGGCGGCCGGCGGCGTCCCGCGCCTCGGTGATGCCGTCGGTGTAGAAGACCAGCGTGTCGGCCGGCTCGAGCTGCTGCTCGGCGACCCCCGGCGGACGGTTGATCATGTGCCCGAGACCGAGCGGCAGCGTCGTCGGGACGGGCAGGGCCGGCAGCTGCCGGCCGGCGCGCAGAATCAGCTCGGCCGGGTGGCCGGCGCTGATCCGGCGGTACCGCCCGGTCGTGGTGTCCAGCTCGGCCAGCAGCGCGGTCACGAAGCTGCCCGGGTATTGCGAGTTGATCCACTTGTCGATCGAGCGGCACGTGTCGACCAGCGACAGGCCGGAGCGGCGGGCGTTGCGGTAGGTGTTCAGCGTCAGCGTGGTGAGCGCGCTCGCGCTGATGCCGTGCCCGACCGTGTCGAACAGCCCGACATGCAGCACGTCTCCGTTGATCGCGTAGTCGAAGGCGTCGCCGCCGACGTCGTAACACGGCTCCAGCACGGCGGTCACCACGGTGCCGTCGACGGCGCAGGTCAGCGGCGGCAACTGGTTCCAGATGATCTCGGCGGCCAGCTGCATCGGCAGCCGGCGGCGGGTGTGCTCGACCGCGTCGCCGTAGAACCGGCGGCTCGCGATCAGCTCCGCCACCAGCGCCGCGATCACCTCCAGGTCGCTCCGGTCCGCATCGTCCTTGATGCGCAGTTCGAGGACGCCGAGCCGCTCCGCCCCGTGCAGCAGCGGCAGCCAGAGGAATCCGTCCTCGTACGTGTCGCCCGCGGTGGTGAAGCACCGCCCGGCCGCCGTCCCCTCGACCTGCCGCGGTTCGACGAGGCCGGGTTTGCTGCCGTGCAGCGGGCAGAGCGACACCTGTGCGTAGTCGACCAGCAGCACCGCCGCTGACTCGGCTCCCAGCAGCGGCGCGGCGTCGGCCAGCACTGCCGGTAGGTCCTCGGCCCGCCCGTGCCGAAGCGCGAGCAGCCGGCGGACTGCCTCCATAGCGACCATCGGCCCATCATTCAGCGGTCGGCGGCGCATTGCCAACGCTGGCTCGGCTACCAGGCGATTTCACCGTCGCGATCGACGAAGCGGCCGGACCCGTGCCCCGGTCCCTCGGTGGCCAGGCCGACGACCGCGTCGGTGCCCTCGGTGACGGTCTGCGGGCCGCTGTTGCCGTTCAGATCGGTGGCCGTGTAGCCCGGGTCGGCCGCGTTGATCCGGATGCCGGGCAGCGCCTTGGCGTACTGCGTGGTCAGCATGGTGAGAGCCGCCTTGGACGAGGTGTACGCGGGCGCGACGACCTTGGACTCGGCCCGTCCCGGATCGTGCGTGGCGGCCAGCGACCCCATCGAACTGCTCACATTGATGATTACCGGGTCCGCCGACCGGCGCAGCAGCGGCAGAAACGCCGTCGTGGCCCGCACCACACCCACCAGGTTCACGTCCAGCACCGCGCTGATCTCCGCGCCGGTCAGGTCGCCCGGGTCGCCCATCGGACCGTGCACCCCGGCATTGTTGATCAGCACGTCGACCCGCCCTTCGTGCCGCTCCACGTCGGCCGCCGCCGCCGCAACCGAGGCGTCGTCGGTCACGTCGATCGCCACGAAGCGCGCGCCGAGCTCAGCGGCCACGGCAGCGCCGGCCTCCGGGTCACGGGCGCCGACCAGCACGGTGTGCCCTTGCGCAACAAGGCGGCGGGCAGTCTCACGGCCAAGGCCCTTGTTGGCCCCGGTGATAAAGGTGATCGTCATACGACCATGCTCGGCCGCCCAGCCCCCACCAGCCAGGGAAGAGCGTTACCACCGTCAGCCCCCACCCGGGCGGGACAATCATTGGCATGAGCGAACTCGGACCGACGCTGCGGGCGTGGCGTGATCGGCTCTCGCCGGCCGCGGCCGGGTTGCCGGCCGGGTGGGCGCGCCGGGCGCCCGGGCTGCGCCGGGAGGAGCTCGCGGACCTCGCCGGCATCTCGGTCGACTATGTCGTGCGACTGGAGCAGGGCCGATTCACCACCCCGTCGGCGCAGGTGGTGGCGGCACTCGCCCGCGCGCTGCAGCTGACCGTGGCCGAACGCGACCACCTGTTCCGGCTGGCCCGGCTGGTCCCGCCGACCGACGGCGAGATCTCCGACCACATCCCGCCCGGCCTGCGCCGGGTGGTCAACCGCCTCGGCGACGCGGCCGTCGCCGTCTTCGCCGCGGACTGGCAGCTGATCTGGTGGAACCGCGGCTGGGCGGCCCTCCTCGGCGATCCGTCCGCGGTGCCGCCCGGCTTGCGCAACTTCGCCCGCGACACCTTCCCGGTCGCCGGCGGCACCCCGAGCATGTCGCACTGGCCGGTGACCTCGCTGGCCGGCGAGGCGGTGGAGGCCGCCATCGTGTCCGATCTGCGCCGGGCAACCGGCCGCTTCCCGGGCAACAGCCGGCTGACCACGCTGATCCGCACGCTCACGGCCGGAAACCGCCGCTTCGCCGAGCTGTGGGCAACCGGCGCAGTCGGCAGCCACCGCGAAGACCACAAGATCGTCGACCACCCCACCGTCGGCCCGATCGAGGTCGACTGCGACGTCATGACCGACGGCGACGCCGACCTGAAAATCGTCATCCTGACCGCCGCCCCCGACACCGAGGACGACACCAAGCTGCGCCTGGCCCTACTGGGCGGCGTCCCGTCATAGCCCGCCCCGTTTCGGCCGCCGCCGAAGCATTGCCAAGATCTACTGACGTCCATGCCGGAAACCACCAGTCACCCGTCCGATGTCATCACCCACCTGGTCGAGCAGGTCCTGGACCGCGCCGCCACCTGGACCACCTGGGACGGCGCGCCCCGCCCGATCGACGACCGCATCTACACACCGCACAAGGCGATCCGCCGCGTCGCCGACCACCTGATCGACCACCTGGCCGAGATCGAGGCGCATGCCGCCGGCGCCGAGACGATCCCCGACCATTGGCACGCCTCCGCGGTGACCACGCCCGCCGACCTGGCCCCGTTCACGGCCGAGGACCTGGATGAGGCTCGCAGTCGCCTGACCCGGCTGGCCCAGATCTACGAACTGCGCCTGCGCGCAGTCGACCTGGACCACCGCTCCGGCGACGCCTGGACGGCCCGCGAGATCGCCCTCCACCTGGCGGGCTCGCTCTATTACGCCGACGCGATCGGCTACCTGTGACCACCTTTCGCGGCCGGCGACGGGAGTCGGCCGTGCATCGTGGTTACCGGCCAGTGCCGATGGTTTGATTTCGCCTGCTGCATCTTCATCCGCGTCGCGCTGATTGCGCTTCCCGAAATCGAGCGTATCGCCATCCGGAATCGGTTCCACCAATTGATGCGCGAGTCTCGAATTATATCTTCGTCGTTATGTTCCCGAACTCGTGTGTCAAGCAGCGTGCCATTCAATTCTGGGTGCGGGTGCGGGTGCGGGTGCGGGTGCGGGTCTGCCGGCCGTGCCGGATCAGCGGGTGTCGGGTGCGCTCGGTCTGGGGGCGTCCGGGCTGGGGGTGTCGGGTTTACCTGTTCGAGACGCGGCTGGTCCAAGCGCCCTGGGTCGGGCAATGCCCGGCGTGCCCGGTCGGGCCGTGGCGATGGTTGCCGGATCGGCGGTGGGCGCGGCTCGGCTGTTCGGCATGGAAGGGCTGTCGGACTTGTCCGCCTGCGGAGCGCGGGCGGACGGCCGTGGTCGCCTCAGGCCGTTGCGGCTTTCGTCGATGACCGGTGCCTTGCGTGGATCACGCGAACCTGCCAGCACTCGCCAGTCCCGTTCCTCGTGGCGGCGAGCTTTGCCGAAAGCGCGGCGGATTTTATGCTCGCGGCGGAACTCCTCCATCTCGGGTGAATAGTTTCGCGACGCGGTCCGGTCGCGCATGGCCGCAATTTCTGCTCGGGAAAACAATGACATCTGTCGCATGTAAATATTATCCCGGAGTGCTTTTGGGAAATCTGCCCCGGACGATCTGTTGATCATGCCAAACATTCGTGGCAATGACGCAATCGGTCCGGCGAATCTTGACGATTTCCAGTGCCCGCGAAACGACACCTTGGAAATTGCCCGTGCCGATGGACGGCGCGCGCTTTGGCTAGGCCCGAGACCCGGCGATGGCAGGGCGGACCGGGGCGGGAAGACGGACCCGGCGCGAAGGCGGACCGGTTGGTGGGCGGACCCGGTGGGAAGGCGGGGCCGGTGGGAAGGCGGGGCCGGTGGGAAGGCGGGGCCGGTGGGAAGGCGGGGCCGGCGGGAAGGCGGGGCCGGTGGGAAGGCGGGGCCGGCGGGAAGGCAGGGCCGACGGGAAGGCAGGGCCGGCGGGAGGCAGGGCCGACGGGAGGCAGGGCCGGCGGGAGGCGGACCCGGTGGGAAAGCGGGTCCGGCGCGAAGGCGTAGCCGGCGAGAAGGCGGACTCGGCAGGAACGGAAGTCGGGGCTGGTGGCGTGAGTGTGAGACAGGTCGGGACGGCGGCCAGGGCGGGGGTGTCTGGCTGGGCCGTCCCGTCTGTCACCTACGGCTTGGTGCTGTTCGCCGGCTCCTCCTCGGGGGCGCTCCGGGGCAGCGGCGCCGGCGCTGACGGCGGATTGCGGAGCAGGATGGCGGTGATCAGGAAGGCGGTCAGGACGAAGCCGGCCGCTACCAGGAAGGCCTCGACGTAGCCGTCGTGCAGGGCGGCTGCGGCCGGTGAGCCGGCCGTGCGGTTGGCGGCTACCACGGCCAGGACGGACAGGCCCAGGGCGCCGCCTGCCTGCTGGGCGGTGTTGGTGAAGCCGGAGATCGTGCCGGTGTCGGCGGGGGCCGCGCCGGCCATGGCCAGCATGATGATGGCCGGTACGGTGACGCCTACGCCCAGGCCCATGACGATCAGGGGCGGGAGCATGTCGGACAGGTAGGACACCGACGCCGGCATGCGGGCCAGCAGCAGCAGGCCGGCGAACAGCAGGGCCAGGCCGGTCAGCAGCATCGGGCGCGGGCCGAAGCGGGCGGTCAGCCGCGGGGCCAGGAACAGGGACACCGTGCCGATGACCACCGGTGTGGGCAGGAAGGCCAGGCCGGTGCCCAGGGCGTCGTAGCCCATCACGCGCTGGACGAACAGGGCGTTCAGGAACTGGAAGCCCATGCCGGTGGCGAAGACCAGCAGGACGGCGGCGTTGGCCATAAGCAGCCACGGGCGGGTCAGGACCCGCAGGGCGATCAGCGGGCGGCGGGCGTAGCGCTGGCGGAGCAGGAAGGCCGCGATCAGCAGTACGGCCAGGAGGCCCGGCAGTGCGGCCGAGCTGATGATGGCGTACACCCCGGCGGAAAGACCCGCGGTGATCAGCAGCGCGCCGGGGAGGTCGAGGCCGGCCGTCAGGCCGAGGCCGGGCTCGCGGGGCAGGAGCCGGCGGCCGGCCAGGTAGACCGCGATGCCGATCGGCACGTTGATCAGGAAGATGGCCGGCCAGCCGACCGCGTCGGTCAGGATGCCGCCCGCCACGAAACCGGCGGCGGCGCCGCCGGCCTGGGTGAAGCTGTAGATGCCCATGGCTCGCGCCTGGTCGCCCGGCGACGGGAACAGGCGCACGATCATGCCGATCACGACGGCCGCGGCGAGCGCGCCGCCGGCGCCCTGCACGAATCGGCCGGCGACCAGCCACCCGGCCGTGGGGGCGAGCCCGCACAGCAGGCTGGCCAGCGTGAACACCGTCAGGCCGGCCAGGAACACCCGCCAGGCGCCGAGCAGGTCGCCGAGCCGGCCGGCCAGCAGGAGCAGGCCGGCGAAGGCCACCAGGTACGCATTGACCACCCAGGACACCCCGGCGGGGGAGAAGCCGAGCTCGCGCTGGATGTCCGGAACGGCGACGGCGACGATCGTGCTGTCCAGCACGATCATCAGCGACATGGCGCAGAGCACGGCCAGGGCGGCGGCGCGATGGTTCGCGGAAGGGCTCATGACTCGACCGTAACAGATAATCCGCTAGCGGACTATCTGGAAGTCACCTACCCCGAGGGCGGCGAATCGGCTGCGGCCCGGGGTCTTTGGGCGTTCCGGCCAGCAGTCCCAGCGCGGCCAGAAATGCGGCCCGGTCGGCCGGGGTCAGCGCATCCAGGGCGGCCGAGTGGACCTGGTCGACGATGCGCTGCCCTTCCTCGGCCGCCGAACGCCCTTTCGGGGTGACCGCGATGATCCGGGCCCGCCGGTCGGTGGCCGACGGCCGGCGCTCGGCCAGGCCGAGTTTCTCCAGCTCGTCGACCGTGCTGACCATGGTCGTCTTGTCCAGGTCGGCGAGCGCCGCCAGCTGGATCTGGGTGCGTTCCTCCTCCATCGCGTGGATCAGGACGCACTGCATGCGCGGGGTCAGGTCGATGTCGGCGAGCGCCGCCCCCAGCCGGTTGGAGAGGACGTGCCCGGCCATGTTGAGCAGGCCGGTGATGTCCCGCTCGGTCCGTGTCGGTGCTGCCATGTACCTAACCCTAGCCCCGGATCATCCGCTACCGGATGATCCGGGGCTGGGACGACCGACGGACTTGCCCCCGTGCCGGCCCGCCGGCCGCGTCTGGGATTGAAGCGGTCAGGAAAGAACAGCCCAGGAGGGGGCGAACGGCCGCACTCGCAGCGGCATCCGCGCCTCCGGCGGCGTCCGGTCGCCCTTGCGGTTGTTGCAGCGGCCGCACGCGGCCACGGTGTTCGCCCATTCGTTGGCGCCGCCGCGCGAGCGGGGCAGCACGTGGTCGATGGTCGAGGCGGCCGCGCCGCAGTAGGCGCAGGTGCGGTTGTCGCGAGCCAGCACGCCGGCGCGCGACCAGGCCGGGCCGCGGCTGTGCCGCCAGCGGGTCACCACATAGCTGACCAGCCGCACGACCGTGGGCATCGGGTAGACCCCGATCCGGCGGTCGGGCTCGGCCTCGTGCACGACGGCCACCTGCCGGAACAGCATGCGGACGGCGTGCCGGAGGCTGACCCGTTGCAGCGGTCCGCAGTCGGCGTTCAGAACGAGCACCGCGCTCATCGTGGCCACCTCCCCGTGACTGAGCGATGAGCACACGGTAGGGAACTGGTCCACCTCGGACAACCGATTATTGATCTCCGAGCTGCTGGCGCACGGCCAGCGTGAGCTGCACCAACCCGGTTATCGCGAGGGCGATCCAGACGATCATCGCCAGGCCGGCCAACCACCCGGAAAGGGCGCCGAGCAGCAGTCCGAAGATCGCCACCAGGACCCGGGTGGGCCGCTCGGCCACCGTCACCACGCCGATCTCGGTCATCCCCGCGGTCGCCGCGCGGGCTCTCGCGTACTCCTGCAGCCAGCTCACCGCGCCCGCCGCGACCACCAGCGGCCCCGGCACGCCGGCCAGCCAGAACGCCAGCAACCAGGCCGCCTCACCGAGCCGATCGGCCACCGAGTCGTAGACGAAGCCGAGCCGGCTGGCCGTCCCGGTGATCACCGCGACGGCGCCGTCGAGCGAGTCGGCCAGCGCCGCGAGCAGCACCAGCACCGCGCCCGCGAGCAGACCCCAGCGACCCAGGCTCACCGCCAGAGGCACGCAGAAGCACAGAATCAACCCCGCGGTGGTCACGGCCGAGGGCCCGATGCGCTTCCGGCCAAGAAAAGAGCCGATGGTGTACGCCGTGAGCACCCACCCGCGGACCAGGGGCGACGCCGCCGCCGGGTCGAATCCACCGTGCAGCTTCGACCACGCCGCGGTGTATTCCTCCCAGGTCAACGGAGTGTCAGGCAGCGGCGGCGATGGCGGCCGGCGCCAGCAGCTGCCACACCTCGCGCGTCGCGGTCGAGCGGTTGAGCGTGATGAAGTGGATGCCGGGCACGCCCTCGTCGAGCAGCTTCGCGCACATCTCGGCACACACCTCGATGCCCAGCTCGCGCACCGCCGCCTCGTCACCGGCCACCCGCTCGAAACGCTCGAGGAGCTGGGGCGGGAACGGGGCGCCGGACAGCTGGCTGGACCGCTCGATCGTGGCCATCCGGGTCACCGGCATCACGCCGGGCACGATCGGGGTCGAGCAGCTCGCGGCGGCCACCCGGTCACGCAACCGGAGGTATTCGTCGGCGTCGAAGAACATCTGGGTGATCGCGAAATCGGCGCCGGCCCGACATTTCCGTACAAAATTGGCGGTGTCGGTTTCGATGTCGGCCGAACGCGGGTGCTTGTGCGGGAAAGCGGCCACGCCCACGCTGAAGTCGCCCGACTCCTTGAGGAGCCGGACCAGGTCTTCCGCGTAGAGGACGCCCTCCGGGTGCCGGACCCACTCGCCCATCGGGTCGCCCGGTGGGTCACCGCGCACGGCGAGCACGTTGCGGATGCCCGCCCCGGCGAGCCGGCCGATCACGTTGCGCAACTCGGCGACCGAGTGGTTGACCGCGGTCAGGTGCGCCATCGGCAGCAGGGTGGTCTCGGTCGCGACCCGCTCGGTGACCGCGACGGTGGTGTCGCGGGTGGTGCCGCCCGCGCCGTAGGTGATCGAGACGAAACTCGGCCGCAGCGGCTCCAGCTCGCGGATGGCCTGCCACAGCAGGGTCTCGCCGGCGGGCGTCTTGGGCGGGAAGAACTCGAACGAGAACGTCGGCGTGGCGCCGCGGATCAGCTCACCGATCGCCGGTGTGCCGGGAAGACGTGAAGGAAGTCCGAGAGCCACGCCGAGAACTGTACCGGCTCGTCGGCTAGCGTTTGTCCCCGTGACCTCCCCGACCGAAGTGGCCGGCCTGCGTCCGCGGGTCGGCAAGGCACTCGCCGCGTTCCTGGCCGGCCGGCGCGCCCGGCTGACCGGCATCGACCCGGCCCTGGCCGAGATGTCGGACGCGCTCGAGGCGTTCGTCCTGGGTGGTGGCAAGCGCCTGCGGCCCGCGTTCGCGTACTGGGGTTACCGGGGCGCCGGCGGCGCCGACACCGACCCGGTGGTGGCGGCCGTGGCGGCGCTCGAGCTGGTGCAGGCGAGCGCGCTGATCCACGACGACCTGATGGACCGGTCGGACACCCGCCGCGGCGAGCCGTCGATGCATCGCCGCTTCGAACGGCGGCACACGGCGGCGCGCTGGCGCGGGTCCCCGGCCTCGTTCGGCGATGCGGCCGCGGTGCTGCTCGGCGACCTTGCGCTGGTCTGGTCGGACGAGCTGCTGCACGTCTCCGGGCTGGCGCCGGCCGAGCTGACCCGGGCCCGCCCGGTCTTCGACGAGATGCGCACCGAGGTGACCGTCGGGCAATATCTCGACGTGCTCACCCAGGCGACCGGGGACACGTCGCTGGAGCGGGCCGGCAAGGTGGCCCGGTTCAAGTCCGCGAAGTACACGGTCGAGCGGCCGCTGCTGCTGGGTGCGGCGATCGCCGGGGCGCCGGCGGCGGTGCACGAGGCGTACACGGCGTTCGGGCTTCCGCTGGGGGAGGCGTTCCAGCTGCGCGACGACGTGCTGGGCGTGTTCGGCGACCCGTCGCAGACCGGCAAACCGGCCGGCGACGACCTGCGCGAGGGCAAGCGGACCTACCTGGTCGCGGCGGCGTTCGGCGCCCTCGGCGACGGTCAGCGGGACGAACTGGACAAGGCGCTGGGCGACCAGTCCCTCACCGACGACGGGGTGGAGCGGCTGCGGTCGCTGATCCGTGACAGCGGCGCGCTGGCCGCCACCGAGCAGCGCATCGACGAGCTGATGACCGCGTCGCTGGCCGCTCTGGCCGCGGCCCCGATCGACGAAGAGGCGCGGACGGTCCTGGGTGCGCTTGCGGACGCCGCTACCCGACGTACCGGATAAGCGGTTTTGTCAGTTATTTTCGGAAACGGCGCAGGAGCGCGCTGCCCTCGCCGGCCCGGGGCTCACGCTGGATGCCGCGCCGCCCCCACCACACCCATAGGTCGAGGGTGAGCAGGACCAGAGCAAAACCGAAGACCAGATCCTCGACCGGGGCGTACGCGATACGCCAGCCCAGGATCGCGTCGGGGGCGTACATCACGATGTCGCGGCCGGTCAGGATGCCGTTCGAGAGCAACTGGAACGTGATGATGATCGGGTAGGTGGCCCAGAAGACGGCCCGGCCCAGCAGGCGCACCCGGAAGACGAACAGGTCCAGCAGCACCGCGATCAGCGCGCCGGTCAGCGCGGCGGACGTGTATGTCACTCGTCGCCGGCCGGCTTGCGCAGCACCGCACGCACCGCCTCGAAGCCGAGGATCGCGCAGATCGGCACCACGGCGAAGAACAGCACCTCGTCCAGCGGCAGGCCGCCGGGGAAGACGATGCCGGTGGTCTGCGCCGGATCGAAGTGCCAGTGCCCGGCCGCGATCGCCGCCAGATCCCACAGGACGAAGACGACCACCACCGGGACGACGGCCAGGAGCAGCCGCCGCCACCGGCGGAAGACGTTGACGCGCAGGACCGGCTCGAGCCAGCTCGCCGCACCGAAGCAGCCCGCGAGGACCAGCAGGTACGCGAGGTGGCGCATCAGGAAACCCGCACTAGAAGCCCAGCGCCTGCGCCCGCCGTTTCACCTCGCGGGCCCGGTCGCCGCCCAGGCCGAGCGCGGGGTTGCCGTCGACGGTCGGGTCGGGCTCGAAGAGCCACCGGAGAGCCTCTTCGTCGTTATACCCGGCGTCGCGCAGCAAGGTCAGGATGCCGGGGAGGTGTTTGAGAACAGTGCTGTTGGCCACGAGCTCCGCGGGGACCTGGCGGATCCCGTCGTGCTTCACGGCGAGCAGCTGCCCGTCCCGGATCATCTGGTGCACCTTGCTGATCGACACGCCAAGTTTCTCGGACACGTCCGGCAGGTTGACCCAGGCTGCCGGTTGTCCATGGGTAGTCGGCCCGGCGGTTACGGATTCGCTCACCCATACAGCCTGCCAGATCGGAGAACGAACGCGATGAGCCTGTTGCGGAGAGTCCGCGCCGAGCTGACCGGAGCGTTGCGCTCGGTGCGCTACGACCTGGGCCGGCGGCCGGTGGAGCCGCCGTCGGGCGGTCCGGACGTGACGTCGACCGGGATGAACACGTTCGGCGGGTTCGCCGCTTTCGAGCCGTCGCAGCCGCTGCCGCCCGCGCCCCGCCGGCGGCCGCGGGTGTTCGCGGTGACCGGGTTCGGGGTGCTCACCGTGGCCGGCGCGGCCGGCGCGTACCTCGGTGTGGTCAACGGGCTGGGATCGCTGCTGAACGAGACGCCGGCGGCCGCCGACACACTGCCGGCGCGACCGGCGGTGACCAGCACGTTCACCCCGAACGCCGGGCTCGGCCAGGGGCCGGCGGCGGTGGTGGTCGCGCGGCCGGGCTCGTCTCGGACCCCGGCTGATCCGGCGGCGACCGGCGCGCCCGCGGTGACCACCGCGGCGGACCCGGAGTCCACCACGCCGGCCAGGAACGCGAGTCCGATTCGGACTACCAAACCCGCCGGAACCGGATGCTGCGCCAATCCGCCGGTGCCGACGCCGGCGCCGGTCTCGGCGTCGCCGAAGCCGTCCGCATCCGGTTCGGGCTCGGCCGCTCCGTCCGTCTCGGTCTCACCCAGCGAGACATCGGCCACACCGTCTGGCTCCGCAGAACCTAGCGAATCCCCGCAATACCGGCACCGCCGTCGGCATAGCTGAATCGGGTTTTTGGGGCAGACGACCGTGGTCCGGACCGCGGGCGTACCCGTTTGGACTCAGCTATGACATCCTGGTCTGCCCCCGCCTGAAAGACACATACACTTCACGCCGATGGACACCACAGTCGCCGACACGCTGATCGGCACGACGATCGACGGCCGCTACCGGATCACCGGTCGCGTAGCCCGTGGTGGCATGGCGACCGTCTACACGGCCACCGATCAGCGACTTGAACGCACCGTCGCCTTGAAGATCATTCATCCTTCGCAGGCGACGAATGTCCACTTCGTGGACAGGTTCACCGATGAGGCCAAGACGATCGCCCGGCTCACCCACCCGAACGTCGTGGCCGTGTATGACCAGGGCCGCCACCAGGGCCTGCCGTATTTGGTGATGGAGTACGTGCAGGGCCACACCCTGCGGGACGTGCTGAGCCAGCGCCGCCGCCTCAATCCCAACGAGGCCTGCGCGATCCTGGAGCAGATGCTCTCCGCGATCGCCGCCGCCCACCGGGCCGGCCTGGTGCACCGCGACGTCAAACCGGAAAACGTGCTGGTCGCCGAGTCGCCCAGCGGTGGCCCCGGCAACCTGGTCGACGCCGTGGTCAAGGTGGCCGACTTCGGCCTGGCCCGCGCGATCGAGGCGAGCAGCGTCGACGACTCCGGCCAGCTGATGGCGACCGTTGCCTACGTCGCGCCCGAGCTGGTGACCGACGGGCACGCCGACGCGCGCACCGACGTCTACTCGGCCGGCATCGTCCTGTTCGAGATGCTCACCGGCCGCGTCCCGTTCGACGGCGACGACCCGGTCGAGGTCGCCTGGCAGCATGTCGACAACGACGTCCCGGCGCCCTCGTCGATCGTCAACGGGCTGCCCAAGGCGCTCGACGACATCGTTGCCCGGGCCACCCGGCGCGAGGCCGGCGCCCGGCCCACCGACGCCGGCGCGATGCTCGCCGAGGTCCAGGCGGTGCGTGACGACCTGGGCGCGGCCAGCGTGGAGACCGCGCTGCTGCGCCAGGTGCCGCAGTCGCGCAACGCCGCCGACGCGACCGCGATGATGTCGGCCGTCACCGACCGGCCCACCTGGGCCCGGCTGCCCGAGCAGGCCCGCAACGCGCAGACCTACCGCCGCGGCGACGCCCGCCTGGCCGGCGGCAGCAAGTTCGACCGCCGGCGCATCCTGCTCTCCGTCGCCATCGCGATCATGGCGCTGGTCGTCATCGGCAGCACCTGGTGGGTCACGCTGGGCCGGTACACCGAGGCGCCCACCATGATCAATATGACCAAGGAGCAGGCCGAGCTGTTCGTCCGGCAGAACAACTACGAGGTCATCTACGCCGACGGCGCCTTCAGCGAGACCGTTCCCAAGGACACGGTCGTCAACCAGAACCCGGAGCCGGGCGGGCGGATCGTCCACGGCGGCGCGCTCACGCTCACCCTGTCGCTGGGCCCGGAGCGCTACCAGGTGCCCAACATCGTCGGGAACGAGCTCGCCGCGGCCAAGGCCGACCTCGCGCAGAGCAACCTGAAATACAAGGAAGGCACCGGGCAGTACAGCGACGACGTCGCCGAGGGCTCGGTGGTCTCCACCGACCCGGCGCCGGGCACCGAGCTCAAGCGCGGCGACACCGTCACCGTCGTGGTCAGCAAGGGCAAGGCGCCGATCCAGGTGCCCGACCTGCAAGGCAAGAACATCAACGACGCCCGCAACCAGTTGCAGGGCCTGGGGCTGACCGCGGTCGAGCGTTACAAGGACTCCGACCAGCCGGCCGACACGGTCATCGGGCAGACGCCCAAGGCGGGCACCGGCGCGACCAACAACGCCGAGGTCACCCTCGACGTCAGCAAGGGCCCGCCGCTGGTCACCGTGCCCGACCTCAACAACCAGCCGTGCCAGCAGGCCGCGACCACGCTGCAGGGCCTCAACCTGCGGGTGCGCATCGCGGGCTTCAACGAGAACGGCTTCGTGCGCCAGCAGAACCCGGGCGGCAACACCCAGGTGGCGCCGCAGACCGAGGTGACCATCGCGTGCTTCTAGATCGCCCCATCGGGAGCCACACCAAGACGTCCGGCGGGCTGGCCAAGGCCGCGTTGCCGTATGTCGACGCCGCCGGGTCGGAGACGCTGCAGGTCTATGTCTCCAACTCGCGCGGCTGGGCGCTGCCGCCCGGCGACCCGAAGCAGGACACCCTGTTCCGGGACGGGATCGGCGAGCGTGGCCTGCCCGCGTTCGTGCACGCCTCGCTGCTGGTCAACCTCGGCTCGCCGACCGAGCTGACGGTGGACCGCTCGATCGCGACCCTGGCGCACTCCCTCGAACGTGGCCGGGCGATCGGCGCGAGCGCGGTGGTCTACCACGCGGGCAGCTCGGTCGACGCCGAGCACGAGGTGAAGGCCATGCACCAGCTGCGCGAGGCGCTGCTGCCGCTGCTCGACGACGCGGCCGCCCGCGGCCTGCCGAAACTCCTGGTCGAGCCGAGCGCCGGCGGTGGCCGCAGCCTGGCGTCGAAGGTGCAGGACCTCGGCCCCTATCTCGCCGCCGCCGAGCAGCACCCGTGGCTCGGCGTCTGCTTCGACACCTGCCACGCCTGGGCGGCCGGCCACGACCTGGCCACCCCGGGCGGCATGACGGCGACGCTCGACGCGCTGATCGACACGATCGGCCCCGATCGGCTGATGCTGATCCACGCGAACGACTCGAAGGACGCGTGCGGCTCGACCCGCGACCGGCACGAGACGATCGGCCGCGGCCGCATCGGCGAGGCCGCCTTCGCCGAGCTGATGACCCACCCGGCGGTCGCCGGCATCCCGGTGATCGTGGAGACCCCGTCGGTCGAGCACGAGGGCCACGCGGCCGACATCGCCCTGCTCAAGTCGCTGCGCTGAGCAACTCCCGCAGCCGCGCCGCCGGGCCGTCGTCGTCGCGCAGGAACAGCAGCTCCACCCGGTGCACGAGGCGGGCCAGCGGCACCCCGGCCAGTCCGTCGTGCGCGGCCACCAGGGGCGCCGGCAGCACCGCGAGGCCGTGGCCGGCGGCGACCAGCCCGGCCAGCACCGCGGCGTCGCCGCCGTCGTAGCGCAGGCTCGCCCGCAGGCCGTCGGCCGGCAGCCGGGTGAACGGGGCGATCTCCGGGGCGTCGATCCAGTACGCGTCGGCGAGATCCCTGAGGTCGACCTCTCGGCGGCCGGCCAGCGGATGACTCTTCGGGACCGCCGCCACCGCCGGGCTCTGCGTGACGCCGATCGCGCGCGGGCCGCCCGCGCCCGGGTCGGGCAGCCGCAGCGGATCGTTCGGCGCCGTGAAGCCGTCCACCAGGCCCAGGTCGTGCTCGCCGGTGGCCACCGCCTCGACGATCTTGTCCCGGGCGGCGACCTGCACGTGGGTGCGGAGCAGCGCGGACTCGGCCCGGATCGTGGCCAGGGCGGCGGCCACCGGGGCGGACCAGGCCAGCGGCGTGAGGCCGAGGACCAGCCGGCCCGGCGGGGCGAGCGCCCGGGTCACGTCGGCGCGGGCCGCCTCCAGGCGCACCAGGATCAGCGCGGCGTGCCGGCGCAACCGCTCGCCGGCCGGCGTCGGCGCCACCGGCCGGCGGGTGAACAGCGGGGTGCCGAGATCGGCCTCCAGGCTGGCGATGTGCTGGGAGACCGCCGACTGGGTGTACTGCAGGCGGTGCGCGGCGGCCGAGAACGAGCCGGTGTCGGCCACGGCCAGGAAGGTGCGCAGTAGATGCGGGTCCACATCAGGAATGCTAATAGTCAGTGCAGTCATCATCGTTGGACGTGATGTCGCCGATCGGCGCAGCATGAGGGCATGATTTCGATTGCCCTGGTCGGCGACCGTTCGCCCGCAGTCCGTGCCCACTCGCGCGTCCCCGCGATCCTCGACGGCCTGCGCGAACAGGAGCAGATCGACCTCGACGCGTACTGGATCCCGTCGCCCGACGCCGAGGACCCGGCCGCGCTGTACGGCTTCGCCGGGATCTGGCTGGTGCCCGGCAGCCCGTACCGCAGCGAGGCCGGCGCGGTCACCGCCGCCGGCACCGCCCGCACCGCCGGCATCCCGTTCCTCGGCACCTGCGGCGGCTTCCAGCACGCGATGCTGGAGTTCGCTCGCAACGTCTGCGGGATGCCCGCGGCGCGGCACGCCGAGAACTCCGCCGATCACCAGGACGACGCGCTGATCACCGAGCTGTCCTGCTCGCTGGTCGGCCACGAGGGCGCGATCAACCTGGCCGCGGGCTCCCGCATCGAGGCGATGCTCGGCGCCGGCCGCACGGTGGAGCGCTACCACTGCAGCTACGGCGTCGCGGCCGGCTACATCGACCTGCTCGCCGCGCACGGCATGCGTTTCTCCGGCCACGACGACGCCGGCGAGGTGCGCGTCGCGGAACTGCCCGGCCACCCGTTCTTCCTGGCCACCCTGTTCCAGCCGGAGTTGCACACGGACGGCGTTCACCCGGTCATCCGCGGCTTCGCGCAAGCCGTCGCCACGGTGCGAGTGCGGTGAGAGCGATGCCGGCCATCACGGCCAGCAGACCCCAGGAGGCGGTGAAGCCGCCGGTCATGTCGCGCAACAGACCGAGCAGCGGCGGTACGAGCACGATGGCGACCTGATTGACGGCCATCGCCAGGCCGAGGGCGAATCCGGTGCGGCCGGCCGGGGCCGCCTCGGTCACCAGGGCCACCCATGGGCCGTACCACCCGATGCCGAAGAAGCCGAGCCAGACGAAGGCCGCGCCCGCCGCCGCCGGCGATCCACCGGCCGGCGTCACCAGCAGCGCCAGGGCGGCGAGAACCGCCAGCATGCTGCCGGTGACGACACTTGGCCGCGACGTCCGGGCCCGGTCGCTCACCGCGGCGAGCGCGATCCGGCCGGCCACGCCCGCGCCCTGAGTCGCCACCAGGATCGCGGCGGCCCGGCCGGGGGAGAGGCCGGCCACCTCGTGCAGGTGCAGCACGGTCAGCAGGCCGAGACCGGTCTGCACCGAGATCAGGCACACCCCGGCCAGCAGGGCGCCGCGCAGCGCCGGGTCACGGAGCAGCCCGCGCCGGGAGCCGGTGGCCCGGTTGATTTCCGCGGGCGCCGGCGGCCGCCGGTAGACGAGCACGAACGCCGCCGCCCCGGCCAGCGCGACCAGCCCGCCGGAGGTCAGCGCGGCCCGCCAGCCGTGCGCCGCACCGATCACCGGAAGCGTGGCCGAGGCGAGCGCGGCGCCCAGCGGCAGGCCCGCCTGCCGGATTCCCATCGCGGTGCCGCGCCGGGACGCGCCGAACCAGGACGCCACCGACTTGCTGCCACCCGGCTGCACGGTGCTGTAGCCGGCGCCGACGATCAGCAGAACCCCGAGCAGCGCCGGATATCCGGTGGCGAGCGTGCCGGCGAGCAAGGCGACGCCGACCACGGCGGCGCCCGCGCCCACCACCCAGCGTTCGTCGAAGCGGTCGAGCAGCTCCCCGGCGACCGGGAGCCCGGCCAGCGGCGCGAACTGTGCGGCCGAGACCAGCAGGCCGAGCTGGGCGGCGCCGATGCCCAGATCGTGCTGCAGTTGCGGGCCGAGGGCGCCGATGCCCTGCGTGAAGAAGGCGGCCGCAGCCTGCGTGAAGGTGGCGACCGCAAGGATGATCCAGCGCATCGGGCCAGCCTGCTGTAATGGTCTTGTGCAGCTCAACCCTTACGGCGCGGACGCGGTCGACCTGGCCGCCGATCTCGCGAACCGGCCGCCGGCGAGCGCCGGGGAACTCGCCGACCGTTGCCGGGCCGCCGGGCTGGTGCTGGAAGCCCCGGTCACCCCGGCCGACCTGGAGCGGGTGGTGGCCACTCTGGACACGTGGGTGGCGGTGGTCGACGCCCCGGACGACCACGAGCGTGCCGCCCGGCTGAACCGGATGCTGGCCGCGGCCGCCGCCTACCCCCGGCTGACCGCCCACGCCGGCGGCTGGCACCTGCACTACCGCGACGACGGCCGGCCGCTCGGTGAGGTGCTGGTCGCGCTGATCAGCGTCGGCACCGCGCTGCACCTGGCCGGCCGCGGCATGAGCCGGTTGCGGCGCTGCGCGGTCCCCGAATGCGCGGCCATCTTCGCCGACACCTCCCGAACCAGCCGGCAGCGCTACTGCGGCACCCGCTGCGCCAACCGCGACGCGGTCCGCCGCCACCGGCAGCGCACCTCCTCGCGGTGAGCGGCTCGTTCTCGAGGCCCGCCGGGCGGTGAGAGCGTGGCTGGGTCGTGGTTTGCCCGGGGGATCCGGCGGGTGGCGCGAGGACGGCTGGGCATTTCTTTGCGGCTTGTCTTCGACGTCTGCCGGACGGTGCGGATGAGGTCGGTCGCCGGCGCGGTTCATCGCAGCGTGCGCCGGGCGGTCAGGGCGAGGGTGAGCAGGATGAGGCCGGCGGCCGGGGCCGGCAGGAACGCGGCGGAGGGGCCGATGCTGTCGGCCAGGCGGCCGGCGACGGCGGCTGCCACTGCCGAGCCGGCCGCGCTGCTGGAGTTGTTCCAGGTGAACGCCTCGGTGAGGACCGCCGGGTGGACGGACCGCTCGGTCAGCACGGCCAGTAGGACGAGGGTGGGCGGCACGGCCGCCTCGGTGCACACCACGGCGGCGCCGAGCCAGATCGCCGACGGTGCGAGTGGGAGCAGCAGGGCCGCGCCGGTGAGGTAGGCGGTGACGACGACGAGCTGGCGAGGGGCCGGCATGCGGTGCCGGCGCAGGCCGTACAGCCAGCCGGAGAACAGCCCGCCCAGGCTGGCGGCCACCAGGATCGGGGCGGCCGCGCCGGGCACGCCGTGGCCGGTGGCGAAGGCGCTGACCGCCACGCCCAGGGTTCCGAAGTAGAGCCCGATGCCCATGTTGAGCAGGGCGAGCAGAAGGAGGCCGGGTCTCTTCCCGGAGGGCCGGCGGACCGGCCGGGGAGCGGTGCGGCGCTGGGCCGCCAGGGCGCCGCCTCCACCCAGGATCAGGGTGGTGGCGATCGCGCTGCCCACGGCCGGGTGGCCGGCCGCGCCGAGCGCCGCGACCAGGGCCGGGCCGAGGAGGAAGGCGGTCGCGTTGGCCAGCGACTCCAGCGAGAAGGCGGTGGGCAGCTCGTCGGCCCGGCCGTCGCGCAGAAGCCCGGACCAGCGGGCCGCGGAGAGCGCGCCGAGTTGGGGTACCGCCGCGCCGGCAGCGGTGGCCGCGACGATCAGGGCGGCCGGGGCGTCGACGGCCAGCACGACGGACATCCCGGCCCCGTGCGCGAGCAGCGCGAACGGCAGGACACGGGTCTGGCCGAACCGGTCGGCCGCACGGGCCAGCTGCGGGCCGATCAGCGCTTCGGCGAGGGCGAATCCGGCGGTGGCCAGGCCGGCCGTGGCGTAGGAGCCGGTGCGGGCGTGGACCAGCCAGACCAGGCCGAGGCCGGTCATCGCGAGTCCGACCCGGCCGACGGCCGCGGCCAGGAAGAAAGCGGGGGCACCGGGAATGCGCAGCAGGGGGTGATAGGCGCGCGACATGGCGTCCTTCGTCGCCGCCGGCGACGCGAGCCACCCGGGTCGCCGGTGCCAGGCCCCTCACGGAGGTGCCGATTGACGCGACCCGTGGCCCGACCGAGGCGCTCTAGGACTGCGGAAGGGCGGGACACGCGCCCTCACCGCCACCCCGATCACCGGGCGGAAGTAGATCTCGAGCCCGGACCATGGTGGGACCGGGCGACCTCCGGACTCTAACAATCTTTCCGGGCCGCAGTTGTCAATTCTTCGTTGACAAATGCTAGGGTCGGCGACGTGGCTGATCTGGGCGAACTGCGGGCGATTCCGGAGCGTCGAGCCCGGCTCGACGCCGAGGAGCTCGCGCTGATCGACGCCGCCCGGCGGGCCGGCTCGACCTGGGCGGAGATCGCTTCGGCGCTCGGTCTGGCCAGCCGGCAAGCCGCCGAACAGCGGCGATTACGCCTGGTGACGGCGGTGCGGCCGGTCCGGCGGGAGCTCGACGAGGCGTACGGCGAAAGGCTCGCCGCCGTGCGCGCGGCAGCCGTGGAGCTGCACCGGCGGATCGGCGCCGACCGGCGCTGGGACAAGCGTTTCGTCCGGGCCACCCTGGTGCGAGAGACCCTCGCGGCCGCGCCCGAAGCAACCGGCGGAAGTCTCTATTCGCTGGTGAACGACGTCCTTACGGATCTCGCCGCGGCCCGCCCGGAGCTGCCGGCACCGACCCGGACCGCGATCGAGCGCCTCCGCGCCGCTCTGGAGGTGGCATCTCCGCAGGGTTGACAGTGAGTCGCTCAACTCCCGAGGATGAGGCTTCATCCACGGAAGGTTCTGCGGTGCGACGGAATGCGGTCCTGTTTGTCCTGATCTCTCTGGTGTCCGGCTTCGGCAGCACCGCGATGAGTCTGTCCGCCGGCATCTGGGTCTTCGACCTGACCGGCTCGCCCGGCATCGCCGCCCTGACCGGCCTGGGCATCTACGCGCCCACGCTCGCCGCGCCGTGGCTGGGCGCGCTGGTCGATCGCCTGCCCCGCCGCCCGCTGATGATCTGGACCGACCTGCTGCTCGCCGCGATCATCCTGACCCTGCTGACCGTCTCGGCGCCCCACGACGCCTGGCTGATCTACGCGGTGCTGCTGGCCCGCGGCGTCAGCTACGTGCTGATCGACGCGGGCGAGACGGCGATCCTGCCCACCGCCCTGCCACCGGCCCGGCTCGGCGACGTCAACGGCTGGCGATCGAGCGCCCAGGAGGGCATGAAGCTGGTGGCACCGCTCGCCGGCGCCGGTCTCTACGCGTGGGCGGGCCCGTCGCCGGTGGTCCTGATCGCAGCCGCGATGCCCCTGCTCACCGCAGCCTTCTACGCCCTGCTGCGCCTGCCGCCGCCGCCGGCCCAAGCCCAGTCGCCGGAGGCGGGCGCCCGACCGGGCGCGGCGGAGATGGACGCCCGAGCGGCGGAGGCGGACGGCGGACCGGACGGGGCAGGGGCAGGGGCGGCGGTGGGTGGCCGGCCGGGCGCGGCGAAGGCGGGTGGTGTGCCGGCGCGCGCTGACGGTCGGGACGGGCTGCGGGCGTTGTTCGGCAACCCGGCCGTCCGCGGGCCGGTGCTGGTCGCGGCGACCGCCATCGGGCTGTCCGGGCTCACGAACGCGGGGATCCTCGCCGAGCTGGTGCACGGCCTGCACCTGCCGGCCACCCGGCTCGGGTTTCTCTCCACCGCGCAGGGCGCCGGGTCGATCGTGAGTGGACTGCTGGTCGGACGGCTGCTGACCCGCTTCGGCCCGCCGGCGATCGCGACGACCGGCACCGCTGTCTTCGCCGTGGCCTGCGTGTCCTCGTCCCTGCCCTGGTGGCCGGCGATGATCACCGGCAGCGTGCTGGCCGGCATCGGCCTGGTCTGGGCGCTGATCGCCGGGGTGACCGCGGTGCAGACCGAGACCCCCGACCACCTGCTCGGCCGGGTCGGCGCCACTTCCAACACCGTCATGTTCGGCCCGGTCGCGATAGCGATCCCGCTCGGCGCGGCCCTCGTCCAGTTCGGACCGGCGGTGCCACTGCTGACGGCGGCCGCACTGTCCGGCCTCGTGGCGTTCGGGGCTTCGGCGACAGCCCGCCGGTGGATTCCGCAGGTCCCGGCTGACCGGGCAGGCTGATGGCATGAGCCGTTCACTGTCCTACGCCGACGCGGTGCGCATCCTTGGTGGGCAGAGCCAGCTGCTGGCCGCCGTCAACCGTGCCGCGGGCGGGTTCCTGCTCGCCGCCACGGCCGGCGGCAGCGGTCTCGCCATGAGCCTCTTCGACCCGAAGTCGGAGCTGCTCCGGTCGACCCGGACGCTGGTCACCGACCTGGCCGACCGGATCGTGGGCCTGAACCGGATCGACCGCACCCAGCGCCTGGCGGCCGGGCACGCCGCTCTCGTGCTCAGCGCCTACTTCGGCGCTCTCCCGGCAGTCGGGATCAGCGGCAGCGACCTGGTGTTCCTGGCGGGCGGCAACCGGCCCGACGGGGAGCACCTGGGCGACCTGGCGCAGGCGCTGCTGCATTCCGACGTGCCGGTGCTGACGCCGCACCAGCCGTACGAGATGCTTCTCGGCGAGATCGAGCAGTATTATCTGCGGCTCTCCGATGCGGTACGGCGCTTCCTCGACGGCCTCGCGGCCTGGGAGAACAGCGGCGAGGCCGATCGTGAACGGATCGTCGGCGCCCTGCACGGCATCGTTGTCGAGCGAGCGATGGCCGACTATCAGTCCGGCTTCCGACGGATGGCCGACGATGTCCCGGAGTTCGGCCTCTGGGTCAACCTGCTGGACCACCAGGCCACCCGCAGGCGGGTGGAGGAACTCAAGGTCGGTGTGGAAGCGCTGCGCGAGTCGCTCGCCCCGTGGCGGCCGGCCGTCGAGAAACGCACCGCACTGTCCCGCGCCTACACCGCGGCGTTGTTCGACCCGGTGCTCGACGCCGAGAGCGGCGACGCCGGTCCGAGCATCCCGGACATCGCTTCGTCCTACATCAATCCCTCGTTCCGCGTCGCGGCCGTGTCCCCGCCGGACCCGATCGCCAGTGAGGAGTGGTGGGCGGAGGTGCCGGCGCACGACGACCTCATGCGCTACCTGGTCGGCCACCTGACCTCGGTGCAGGCGACGGCGGCGCCCCTGCTGCTGCTCGGGCAGCCCGGCTCGGGCAAGTCGCTGCTCACCCGGATGCTGGCCGCCACGCTGCCGCCCGACGAGTTCACGGTGGTTCGCGTCCCGCTGCGCGACGTGCCCGCCGACGCGACCATCCAGGTCCAGATCGAGCAGGCGATCTTCGATGCCACCGGCGACCGAGCCACCTGGCCAGAGGTGGTGGGTGTGATCCCGGGCGCGCTTCCGGTGGTGCTGCTGGACGGCTTCGACGAACTGCTCCAGGCCACCGGCGTGAGCCAGTGGGACTACCTCCAGAACGTCGCCCGGTTCCAGAAGCGCGAGGCGGCCGAGGGGCGGGCGGTCGCGGTCGTCGTCACCACGCGCACGGCCGTCGCCGATCGTGCGCGTCCGGCGCCGGACACGGTGGCGCTGCGTCTCGAGCCGTTCGCCGATGAGCAGATCGCGCAGTGGATCACGATCTGGAACGAGACGAACGAAGTCTTCTTCCGGGGCTCCGGCCTGCGGCCGTTGTCGCCGGCGGCGGTGACGCCCCACCGTGATCTCGCCTCGCAGCCACTTCTGCTGCTGATGCTGGCCATCTACGACGCCCAGGACAACGCCCTTGCGGCGAGCGCCGACGCCGAAATCGACCAGGCCGATCTCTACGAGCGGTTGTTGAGCCGCTTCGCGTGGCGCGAGGTGATGAAATCCGCCGCGGGCGACTCCGAGAGCAATAGGGAGGCCCTGGTCGAGGAGGAACTGCTGCGTCTGTCGATGATCGCATTCGCCGGCTTCAACCGCGGACGCCAGTGGGTCACCGAGGCCGATCTCGACGCCGACCTGCCCGCCCTGCTGCACACCGGGTTCGCGGCGCCGGCCACCGGCGTGCGGCGGGCCCTCGGCGTCGGCGAAACGGTGCTCGGCCGGTTCTTCTTCATCCACGAGGCTCGGGCCCGGCGGGACGGCAAGGCACTTCAGACGTACGAGTTCCTGCACGCCACATTCGGCGAGTACCTCGGCGCCCGCGCCGTGGAGCGGGAGCTGGCCGACCTGGTCGAGGACGATCTCCGGCAGCGCCGCCGCAGCCGGGTCGCGCCGGTCGACGACGATTTCCTGCACGCGCTGCTGTCCTTCTCCGCGCTCAGCCAGCGCCGGACCACTCTGGACTTTCTCACCGACCGCCTCGCCGGATGGGACGACCAGCGACGGAGCGTGTTGCGAGCGATGCTGCTGGCCCTGTTCCAGCGGGCGCTCGAGCCGCGGGAACGCGGACGCTATGCCGACTACGCCCCGGCGGCGCTGTCCGTGCCGGCCCGGCACGCCACCTATTCGGCCAACCTCGTCCTGCTGCTGGTCGCCACCGGCACCCCGGTCACCAGCGACGATCTGTTCCCCGACGCCGACGACCGGATCGAGGAGTGGCGAAGGCTAACGCTGCTCTGGAGGTCACAGCTGAGGGCTGACGCGTGGAGCCGGCTGGTCGGCACGGTCGGCGTCCGGCGGGATTGGGCCGGCGAGGAGCGCATCCTGCGCCTGTTCCGCGACCGGTACCAGCCGCGGGCGGACCCTCCCCTCTCGGACCCCTACTGGACGCGGAACGTGCTGACCGCCGACAAGGACTACCCGGAGTTCAGGCGCGGGCATTTCTCCTGGGACCAGGGCGACGACCGGGTCCGCCAGTGGCAGGCCAACCTTCACTGCGATCAGTTCGACGACCTGGCCCAGCACGCGCTGGAGCCGCTCACGACGGCGATCGAGGACGTCGTTGTCTCGGTGCATGGCTACTGGGCGGACCGCTCCGTCTCGGCGGCGCACTCGCTGATCACGCTCTGGATGCGGATGTCCGCCGGCAACGATCCGGACGAGTTGTTCGACGCCTTCCGGGATGCCGTCGACATCGCCCTGGGCGGCTTCGCCCCGCACGGTGCCGAGGCACGGCGGATCTACCGGATCATCATCCTCAACAACCTCCGCGACCAGCGTGATCGGCTCGGCCCCGCGCGCATCGCCGAGCTGCGGGAACGGCTCGAGGACCGGAGCCGCAGGGTCAACGAGCCGGACGATCTGGCCGCGCTGACTGCGGAGATTCTCAACCGGTGACGGCGGTCATTGCGGGTAGGTAGCCGTCGAGCTGGCCGGAGCGGTTCGGGTGGTAGGAGTTGGCCGGGGGCCACATTGCGCCGTTCAGCCAGGGGGCCGCGGTGCACAGTTCGTGGCCGGCGAAGGCGTTGCGGACCTCGACGTAGTGCAGGCCGGCCGCCGTTGCCTGTTGCTCGATCACCTCGTCGAGAGCGTCGATGGTGCCGTTGATGGCCGCGCGTTCCGAGGCCTGCAGCCCTCGGCAGACGGCGCCCCCGCCCCGATAGAACCGCGGGTAGCCGAGGACCAGCACCTTCGCGCCCGGCGCGCGGTCGCGGATTGCCGTGTAGAGCAGTTTCAGCCGTCCGGGCAGGACGTTCCGGGTCACCTCGCGGGCCTTCTTGGTGCCGCTCAGGCAGGTCGACGCGCGTGGGTCGAGGACGCAGACGGTCATGGTGCGGGCGAAGCCGATGTCGTTGCCGCCGGCCGTCAGGCTGACCAGCGCGGTGTCGCTGGTCAACGCGGACAGCTGGGTCTCCCGCACGGCGCCGGCCGAGGAGCCGGAGCAGGCGGCGAACACCGCGTCGTAGCCCGGGTGGGCTTTCGCCCACTTGACCGGAAAGGCGTTGGTGTTGCGCCGGCAGGCGCCCGCGCTCTCGCTGCCGCCACTGCCGACCCCGGAGGAGTACGAGTCACCCAGCGCCACATATCGCGGTGTGGCCCGCGGGCCGGCCGCCGTGGCCGGGGTGCCGGTGAAGGACAGCAGGAGGGTCAGCGCGGAGACGACCGGCGCCCGGAATGATCGCACGAGTTGATCAACGAGCGCCGTCAGCGGCCGATGCGGGCGAGGTAGCCGGTGATGT
The DNA here is from genome assembly GCF_040638295.1 of Actinoplanes sp. NPDC026619. Classification (NCBI taxonomy): domain Bacteria; kingdom Bacillati; phylum Actinomycetota; class Actinomycetes; order Micromonosporales; family Micromonosporaceae; genus Actinoplanes; species Actinoplanes sp. NPDC026619. The sequence continues at coordinate 1,052,341 of NZ_JBEZYA010000001.1, read as the reverse complement.
CGGCCGGGTCGCCGGTCACGCATCCGATGTAGTTGTCCGGGCGGACCAGGAACAGCGTCGGTTCCCGTACGTCATAAGCAGCCGTCGCCGCCGGATCGGAGATCCGATGAGCGGGTTCGAAGGGCAGCTCGCCGTCCCAGCCGAAAGCGAGCAGCGTGGCGTGCGGACCGCGCAGCAGGTCGAAGATGCGGCCGCCGCCGGGCAGCGGGAAATCGGGCGCGCGGTCACCGGCCCGCACCAGGCCCGGCGCCGCCCGGTGCTCGGCGGACAGCGGCCCGCCCCGGTAGTTCAGCGAGAGCTGGCGCAGCACCGGGTCGTCGCGGCGCATCGCATCCTCCTCGCCGTCGACGTGGCGCTGGTGCAGCCGAGTGCTGATGCCGAGCACGCCCGCGGCGACCGGGAGGCGCTCCGCCTCGTACGTCTCAAGCAGTTCGTCCGTGGCCGTCGCGAGTTTCCAGCCGAGGTTCCAGGCGTCCTGGATGCCGGTGTTGAGGCCCTGGCCGCCGGCCGGGGAGTGGACGTGCGCGGCGTCGCCGGCGAGGAAGACGTTGCCCACGCGGTAGCGGGCGACCATCCGGATGTTGGCCCGGAAGTGCGACGTCCAGCCGACGTGGGTGACCGTGAGCGAGGGGTCGACCGAGGCGACCAGCTCGTCGACCGGCAGGTCGGACGGCGGGTCGGACGGCGGGGCGGTGAGCTGGAAGTCGTCGGTGCCGGGGAGCGGGCACAGGCCGAGGCGGAACGATCGGGCGTCGGCGCCGGGCCAGATGTGCCAGTTGTCGCGGTCGAGGCCGTCGATCCGCACGTCGGCGATGAACAGCCGTTCGGTCTCGTGGGTCTCGCCCTGGAACGGCACGTCGAGCAACTGCCGCACGGTGCTCCGCCCGCCGTCGCAGCCGACCAGATAGCGGCAGGTCAGGGTCTCACCGGTGTCGAGCGTGACGTGCACGCCGCCGGTGTCCTGAGTGAAGCCCGCCAGGCCGGTGCCGTATTCGATCGGGAGGCCCTCGGCCAGCAACTCCGAAGTTCGCCACTGCGGGACCATCAGCAGATTCGGGTACGGCACGGTGGGCGCCGGATCGTGCAGCTCGTCCATCCGCTGCCGCATGAATTGCCCGCCGGGCAGGTGGATGAGCAGCTCAGGGTAGTCGCCGCCGTACTTCTGGAAGCCGGCGATCAGGCCGAGGTCGTCGAGGATCTCCTGGGTGCGGGGTTGCACGCCCTTGCCCCGCGAACCGGTGAACGGCGACGTCTCCTTCTCGACGAGGCGGAACGGGACGCCGCGGCGCTGGAGCTCGCGAGCGAGGGTGAGGCCGGTGGGTCCGGCGCCGGCAATCATGATGAATTCAGATTCAATGAACATGGATTCACCGTACGGCTGATTGATATCCTGCGTCAATGGCGGAATGGGGTGTGCGCAAGCAGCGGGCGGCGCAGACCGAGGCGGAGCTCAAGGCCGCGGCGATCCGGGTGTTCGAGCGGGTGGGTTACCTCAACGCCAAGATCACGGACATCACGGCGGAGGCCGGGCGCGCGACCGGCTCGTTCTACCAGCACTTCACGAGCAAGGAGAAGCTGCTCGAGGCGCTGCTGGCCGACCTGCTGCGGGAGGGCGACGAGTCAGCCGCCCGCGAGGAGCACAGTGACGACTTCGCCGACCGGGCCGCGGTGCGCTATCACGTGGCGGCCTTCTGGGGCTTCTACCGGCGGCATCGGGTGGTGATGGACGCGCTGCGGCAGGCGGCGATCGTCGACCCGGAGTTCGAGCGGGTGGTGCAGTCGATGATGGCGCCCGATCGCGAGCACATCGCCGCCCACCTGGCGAAACTCGACCTGCCGGGAGCGCCGCTCGTCGTCGCGTCGATGTTCAACGCGCTGGTGTACACATTCGCGGCGGAATGGATGTCGAAGATGCCGGATGACGAGGCCATCGAGACGCTGACCTCGTTCATCCATCGAGGCATCGGGGGCAGCGGCCGGTGAAAGCCGGGCCGGGCACGCCATTGTGCCCGGCCCGGAGATCAGCGGTTGCGCAGTGCCTTGCGGTAATCCGTGTTCAGCCGGCCGATGAGGGTCAGCGGAATGCCCTTCGGGCAGACCGTGGTGCACTCGCCGGCGTTGGTGCAGCCGCCGAAACCGGCGTCGTCCTGCGCCTGCAGCATGTCGAGCACCCGGGTGTCCCGCTCCGGCTGGCCCTGCGGCATGAGGCCCAGGTGGGCCACCTTCGCCGCGGTGAACAGCATGGCCGAGCCGTTCGGGCAGGCCGCCACGCATGCGCCGCAGCCGATGCAGGTGGCCGCCTCGAACGCCAGGTCGGCGTCCTTCTTCGGCACCGGCGTCGAGTGCGCCTCGGGAGCGGCGCCGGTCGGGGCGGTGATGTAGCCGCCGGCCTGGATGATCCGGTCGAAGGCGGTGCGGTCGACCACCAGGTCCTTGATGACCGGGAAGGCGGCGGCGCGCCACGGCTCGACGTCGATCACGTCGCCGGACTTGAAGTGCCGCATGTGCAGCTGGCAGGTGGTGGTGGCCCGCTCGGGACCGTGCGCCACACCGTCGATCACCATGCTGCACATGCCGCAGATGCCCTCGCGGCAGTCGTGGTCGAACGCGATCGGGTCGTCCCCGTCGAGGATCAGCTTCTCGTTGAGGACGTCGAGCATCTCCAGGAAGGATGCGTCGGGGGAGATGTCCTTGACGTCGTACGTGACCATGCGGCCCTTGTCTTTTTCTGAAGACTGGCGCCACACACGAACCTGGATGTCCATTACTTGTAGCTCCGGGTGCTCGGGTGGACGTACTCGAATTCGAGCTGTTCCTTGTGCAGGATCGGCTTGCCGGACTCGTCGGCGTAGCCCCACGCGGCGACGTAGCTGAACTCGTCGTCGTGGCGCAGCGCCTCGCCGTCCGGGGTCTGCGACTCGGCGCGGAAGTGGCCGCCGCAGGACTCCCGGCGGTGCAGCGCGTCGATGCACATCAGCTCGCCCAGCTCGAAGAAGTCGGCGACCCGGCCGGCCTTCTCCAGGTTCTGGTTGAGCTGCTCGCCGGTGCCGGGCACCTTGACCCGCTGCCAGAACTCGTCCTTCAGGGCGCGGATGAGGCCGATGGCCTTGGTCAGGCCCTCCTCGGTGCGCTCCATGCCGCAGTACTCCCACATGATGTGGCCGAGCTCGCGGTGGAAGGAGTCGACCGTACGGTCGCCGTCGATCTTCAAGAAACGGTCGATGCGGTCTTCGACGGCTTTGCGGGCCGCGACGACCTCCTCGTGATCTTCGGCAACCTTCTCGTAGGGACCGCTCGCCAGGTAGTTACCCAGCGTCGTCGGCAGCACGAAGTAGCCGTCACCCAGGCCCTGCATCAGCGCGGACGCCCCGAGCCGGTTGGCGCCGTGGTCGGAGAAGTTGGCCTCGCCCACCACGAACAGCCCGGGGATCGTCGACTGCAGGTCGTAGTCGACCCAGAGGCCACCCATCGTGTAGTGCACCGCGGGATAGATCCGCATCGGCGTCCGGTACGGGTCCTCGCCGGTGATCCGCTGGTACATCTCGAACAGGTTGCCGTACTTCTCCTCGACCGCCTTCTGGCCGAGCCGGCTGATCGCGTCCGCGAAGTCCAGATAGACGCCGAGCCCGCCGGGGCCGACGCCGCGGCCCTCGTCGCAGACGTTCTTGGCGGCCCGGGACGCGATGTCGCGGGGCACCAGGTTGCCGAAGGCCGGGTAGATCCGCTCGAGGTAGTAGTCGCGCTCCGCCTCGGGAATCTCGTTCGGTGCCCGCTTGTCCCCGGCGGCGAGCGGCACCCACACCCGGCCGTCGTTGCGCAGCGACTCGCTCATCAGCGTGAGCTTGCTCTGATGCGTGCCCGACTCGGGGATGCAGGTGGGGTGGATCTGGGTGTAACAGGGGTTCGCGAACAGCGCGCCCTTGCGGTGCGCCCGCCACGACGCGGTGACGTTGCAGCCCTTGGCGTTGGTGGAGAGGAAGAAGACGTTGCCGTAGCCGCCGGAGGCGAGCACGACCGCGTCGGCCATCTCGGTGGTGATCTCGCCGGTGACCATGTCGCGGACCACGATGCCGCGGGCCTTGCCGTCCACGATGATCAGCTCGAGCATCTCGTGCCGGGCGTTCATCTCGACGTTGCCGAGGCCGATCTGCCGCTCCAGCGCCTGGTAGGCGCCGAGCAGCAGTTGCTGACCCGTTTGCCCGCGGGCGTAGAACGTGCGCGACACCTGGGTGCCGCCGAAGGAGCGGTTGTCCAGCAGTCCGCCGTACTCGCGGGCGAACGGGACGCCCTGCGCCACGCACTGGTCGATGATGTTCACCGAGACGCCGGCCAGCCGGTACACGTTCGACTCGCGGGCGCGGAAGTCGCCGCCCTTGACGGTGTCGTAGAAGAGGCGGTAGATCGAGTCGCCGTCGTTGCGGTAGTTCTTGGCCGCGTTGATGCCGCCCTGTGCCGCGATCGAGTGCGCCCGGCGCGGGCTGTCCTGGTAGCAGTACGACTTGACGTGGTAACCGGCCTCGGCCAGGGTCGCCGCGGCCGAGCCGCCGGCCAGGCCGGTGCCGACCACGATCACCGTGAGCTTGCGGCGGTTGGCCGGGTTGACCAGCTTGGCGGAGAACTTGCGGCGCTCCCAGCGGGTCTCGATCGGCCCGTCCGGGGCGGCAGTGTCGGCGATCGGGTCGCCGTCGTTCCAGAAGTCAGTCATTCAGTCCACCAATCCGGTGAGGACCGCGAACGGCACGCTCAGGTAGCCGACGACCAGGACCAGGGACAGGACCAGGGCGGACAGCCGGGCGATCCGCTCGCCGCGGGCGGTCTGCTGGCCCAGGGTGCGGGCCGCGCTGAAGATGCCGTGCCGAAGGTGGAAGCCGATCGCGATGATCGCCACCGCGTAGAGCAGCGTGATGTACCAGCGGCCGGGGGCGAAGTCGGCCACCACGTTCGCGTACGGCTTGCCGTGCTCCGCGTTCGGGTTCAGCGTCAGCGTCGTCAGGTCGAGGATGTGGTAGATCACGAAGAGCAGGATGATCACGCCACCCCAGCGCATCGTGCGGGCCGCGTAGCTGCCCTGCACCTTGGGCCGGTGCGCGTACTTGACCGGGCGGGCCGCGCGGGCCCGGCGGGCCAGGATGGTCGCCGACACGATGTGCGCGATGACCGCGATCGTCAGCCCGCCACGCTGGATCCACAGGAACCAGCCGTAGGGCAGCAGCGGCTCGGCGATGGTGCGCAGCCAGTGTGCGTAGTGATCGAACGTGGTCGCCCCGAAGAAGATCTTCAGGTTGCCGATCATGTGCAGGAACAGGAAGAGGACCAGCAGGATGCCGGTGACTGCCATGATGATCTTGAGCAAAACGGACGAGGTCCGCTTCGTCTTCCGAACCGGGGCAGGAGCAGCCGCTGCCACCTTCGGAGTTCTCGTGTCTACCGCCACAACTGTTGACGGTAGAAAGCCTCTGGCTCATTCGTCCAATGCATGATCGGCTCACTGACCATAGCGATAGGCTATGCACGTGCAGTTGCAGCAGCTCCGATACTTCCTAGCAGTGGTAGAAACACGACATTTCACCCAAGCGGCGGACCTTCTGAACGTCTCCCAGCCGACCTTGAGTAAGCAGATTCACACGCTGGAACAGAGCCTCGGCGCGCCGCTCTTCGAACGCATCCGCGGCGCCGTCGCCCTGACCGTCGCCGGCGAGACGCTGCTGCCGATGGCGCAGCGGATGGTCGCCGACGCCGACGCCGCGCGCGAGGCGGTGCAGGACATCGTCGGCCTGCGCCGCGGCGACGTGCGCCTCGGCGCCACCCCCAGCCTCTGCTCGTCGCTGGTCCCCGAGGTGCTGCGCACCTTCCGCGGCGAAAATCCCGACATCCAGCTGTACGTCATCGAGGGCAGTTCCCAGGACCTCATCGAGAACCTGCTTGCGCACACCCTCGACCTGGCCCTCATCGTGCAGCCCGACCAGGGCGTCGACCCGGCCCTGACCACCACGCCGGTGCTGCGCGAGAGCCTGGTCGTCGCGTCCGCCTTCGACCGGCTGCCGCCCACCACGCACGGTCAGATCGCTCTCTCCGAGCTCGAGCACATCCCGCTGGTCATGTTCCGGGCCGGCTACGACATCCGCGGCGTCACCCTCGAGGCCTGCCGCCAGGCCGGCTTCACGCCGAAGTTCGCGGTCGAGGGCGGCGAGATGGACGCGGTGCTCGCCTTCGTCGAGGCCGGGCTGGGGGTGGCGCTGGTGCCGAGCATGGTGCTGGCCAACCGGCCGCTGCTGCGGTCGACGCCGCTGGCGCCGCCCGGCATGCGCCGGACGATAGCTCTGGCGCATCGCAAACGGTCCGTGCTTCCCCATGCCGCCGAGGCTTTGCGTACGACGTTGCTGGCACACGTGGCCACCGAGGAACTGCCCTCCGGCGTACGCCCGCTCTAGAAGCGCGCGCCTTCCCGGAAGCGCTCGAAGAGCGCGGTGTCGCCCTCGACGTCGGTGGCCGCGCGCCGCCGGTTGAGGATGAGCAGCAGCTCGGCGACCGGGGCCGCGACCGTGACGTCGGCCTTCTCTCCGCCCGGCTGCCAGCGCAGCCCGTCCGGGGTCAGCGTGACCTGCCAGCTGTCCCCGGTGTCGGTGGCGCTGAGTCGCAGTGTCTCGCCGGCGCCGGTCAGTTGCGGGAACATCTCGAAGGTGAGCAGGAGGTCAGCGATGCCGTCCGCGGCCACCTCGGGTGCGAGATCGGCGCTTGCGGCGCCGGCCTCGCCGCCCTCCCCGTCGAGGCGATGGATGATCAGGTCGTGCAGCATGCGGCGCTGCCAGAAGCCGGCCGTCTGATGCTGCGGACGCCACGTCCAGAGCTCGGCGCCGAAACCGAAGTCGTCGACCGCGGCATTGAGCCGCCGCGCCCCGGCCGCCAGCCAGCCGGCCCACTCGCCCTGGTCGCCGGGCGCCTCGATGCGCACGTAGTCGGGCCGGCGGTCGCAGCGCTGCTCGATGGCGCCGGCGGCGAACCGGTGCCCGGTGCCGACGTGGGTGACCAGGTCACGGGTCGTCCACTCGGGACAGTCGGGCACGATCGCGTCGGCCGGGCGGCTGGTGACGGCCGCGCCGAGCCGGTCGGTCTCGGCGATCATCTCGGCGGCATAGCGTTCGGCGGGCAGCCATTCCATGCCCCGACCCTAGTCGTCCACCCGTAGTGGAATCTGCCCCGAGAGCTGGACGTACGCCGCCCGGATCTCGGCCGGGGTGCGCCACAGCACCCGGGCCATCCGCTCGATCCGGCGCCGGTCGATCACCCGGGCCGGGTCCAGTTCGGACTGGCCGCCCGACCGGTGCTCGGTGAGCAGATCGCGCTCGAACTGGTCGGGCCGGGCGCTGGTGAACGCGGTGGCCCAGAGCTGCCGTACCCGCCACGACGGCGAGACCAGCCCGATCCGCACCAGCCGCCGGGCAGCGGGATCACCGGCCGCGGCCAGCGCGCCGATCAGCGACCGCCGCCCGGCCGCGTTGCTCTCCGCCATCCGTTCCCGCAGCGCGTCGAGCGGGCCCCGGTCGCCGAGCGCGGCCAGGCCGAGGGCCGCGACCTGGCGGACGTCGGGGTGCACGTCGGTGGTGGCCGCGGCGAGGGCGGAGCGGGCCGGCGGCGCACCCAGCCGGTAGAGCGCGCCCGCGGCATGGCTGCGCACCCGCGGCGCCGGATCGCCGCGCAGCATCTGGATCAGCGGTCCGACGGCGTCGAGATCGCCCAGGTCGGCAAGGGACCGGGCGGCCTCGGCGCGCACCGTGCTCTCGGCGTCGGCCAGCGCCACCCGCAGCCGCGACGCCCAGGCCACGTCGCGGGCGTGCCGGATCTCCGCGATCGCGGTGAACCGCACCGCCGGGTACGGATCGTCGAGCGCCGCCGCCAGCAGCGGCAGCGCCTCCGGGCCGTCCAGGCGGGACAGCGCCTCGATGGTGATGGCGCGCTGATCGCCGTCGATCTCGCTCAGCAGGGCACGCAGCCGTGGCGCGGCGGCCCGGTCGCCGATCAGGCCGAGCGTCCACACCGCCGCCGTCTGCACGTCCTTGTGCGGGTCGTCGAGCAGTGGCAGCAGCTCCGCGGCGGCGCAGTCCTCGTCCAGCGCCCAGATCGCGCCGCGCCGCACGTCGGGGTGCGGATCGGCCAGCATCGGGAGCAGGGCCTCGAGGCGGTCGGCCGGGCCGAGCACCGCCATCGCCTCGGCCGCGGCCGCCCGGACCTGCGGGTGCGAGTCGCTCAGGAACGCGCGCAGCGCCGGTCGCGCGGCCGGCTGCCCGCCGTGGTCGAGGGCGACGGCGATCTCCCGGCGGACCTCGGGCGCGGGGTCGGCGGCGCGGGCGATCAGGACCTCGGCGGCCCGGCCGGAGTCGAGGCTGCCGAGGGCCTCGGCGGCGGCGCTGCGGACGGCCGGCTGGGGGTCGGCGAGCAGCCCGGTCAGCGGTCCGATCGCCGCGTCGTCGAGCAGCAGCCCGAGGCCGGTCGCGGCGCGGGCCCGCACCGTCGCGTCCGGGTCGTCCAGTCGGGCGGTCAGCACCGCCCGCGCGCCGGTGGCCCCGGCCGCCCCGAACGACTCGAGGGCGCGCGCCCGGACGTCCGGGTCGTAGTCCGCGGCCATCCGCAGCAGCCGGGCCCGGACGGGCTCGCCGTGGGCCTGCCCGAGCGCGGTCGCGGCCGCGGACCGCATCGCCGCGGTCTCGTCGGCGGAGGCGGCGGCCAGCAGCAGCTCCCGCGCCCGGTCGTCGCCGTAGTTGCCCAGCGCCACCACGGCGGCCCGGCGCACGTCCGGGGCGGGGTCGGCGACCGAGACGGCGATCGCGGCGAACTCGGAGTCCAGCCGAATGGCGCCCAGCGAGGCGATCGCCCGGGCGCGGACCTTCCCGCTCTCGTCCCCGGCCAGCGCGACCAGCGCGGTCGCGGCCCGGGTCGTCGCGAAGATGTCGAGCACCCGGGCGGTCTGCGCGCGCACCTCGTCCACCGGGTCGGCGACCAGGCCGAGCAGGCGGTCCAGGGCCGCGTCGTCGCCGAGGGCATGCAGCGCGTCCGCCGCCTTCTCGCGCAGGTCCGGATCGGACGAGGCGGCCGCCTCCTCGATCACCGACCGGTCGGCCGGGTCGGCGCCGCCGAGCTCACCCAGCACCCGGACCGCCCACGACGTCGGCCGTTCGCCGCTCAGGTGCCGGCGGACCACGTCGCGGGCGCGGCGGTCGCCCAGCGTGCCGAGCGCGAAGATCGGCCAGAACGCGCTGTCGCCCATCGCCTCGACGGCCGACATCAGCTCCGGGACCGGCCGGCCGTCGCCGAGCTCGGCCAGCGCGTCGATCAGGTACCAGCGCAGCTCGCCCTCGGGCCGCCGGGCCAGGGCGGCGAGCAGGGGCGCGACCGCGGCGCTGTCCCCGATCTTGCCGAGGGCCTGGGCGACGCGGTAGCGGACCCGTTTCTGCGGGTCGTCCAGCGCGGCGATCAGCGGACCGGTCGCCGGGCTCTCACCGAGCTCGCCGAGCGCCTCGGCGGCCGCGGCGCGCACCTCCGGGTCCCGGTCGGACAACCGGGGCAGCAGCACCGGCGCCGCCGCGGAGCTGCGCAGCCAGCCCAGCCCGGCCACGGCCGCCACCCGGACCGCCGGGACGTCGCTGCCCACCGCCCGGATCAGGGCCGGCAGCGCGGATTCCGAGCCGGAGCGGCCGAGCAGCAGCAGCGCCTTGATCTGGTTGGCCGGGTCGGCGTCACCGGCCGCCTCGGTCAGCGCCGGGACCGCACCCGGCCAGCGGCGCGGCCCGACCACCTCGATCAGCGACAGTCTCGTCGAGATGTCGCTGCCGTCGGCGACGGCGATCATGCGATGCAGGTCGCCGTCGCGCCACCAGCAGTCGTCGAACGGCAGCTGGATCCGCAGCAGGGTCCAGGCCGCCGCGCCGGCCGCGAGCGGATCGGGCCGCTCCAGCAGGTCGAGCAGGGCCTGCACCGGCTCGCTGCCCGGCCCGTCGTTCGGCAGCTCGGCGGCCTCGAAGGCCAGCGCCGCGGTCACCGCCCGGTCGTCGTCGGCGGCCAGGTCGGCGAGGAACGACTCGGCCGTGGGTTCCTCGCCCCGGAACGCCCGCCGCTCCACCAGCACCTCGCCGATCAGGCCGCCCAGCGTGGGAACCGCGCCGGGACCGCGCGACCGCAGCTCGCGGACCAGGTGGCCGACCAGGTCGTCGGCCCACGCGGTGTCGGCCAGCGCGTAGGTCACGCCGGCCGCGGCCGGGTCGGCGGGCAGGGTGGTGGCCAGCGCCCGGAGGATGCCGGCGATCACGTCGGCGCCGGCGTCCGGCTCGTCGAGCAGGCAGCGGGCGGCCAGCACCGGGTTGCGCTCGAGCACCGCCGCCAGCAGCGCGTCCACGTGGTCGCCGTGGCACATGGTCACGCACAGCCGGATGGTCTCCTGCCAGGTGTCTGCGGCCTGGTCACCGGTGTCCACCCGGGCGGTCAGCCGGCCGGCGTGGGCGGCCAGATCCTCGGTGGCCGGGTCCTCCGCCGCCCGGCCGGGGAAGTGCCCCTCCACCATGGCCTGCGCGGTCAGGTATTCCTGGAAGGTGAGGTGGCGGAACTCGACGAGCGGGGTCAGCCGGCCCGACCGGCGGACGTGACCGGTCTCGACCAGGATGCCGGTCCGCCGCTCGAGCAGGCGCAGGAAGTCCGCCGGGTCGTGCCGCTGGATCGCCCGCAGCTGCGGATATTCGGCGCGCATCCGCTCCAGCAGGTCGAGCGCCTCGTCCTCGGTCAGTTGCTGCACGCCGCGGTCGGACATCGCGTAGGCGAGATATTGCAGCTGCGGCTCGGCCTCGCGCGGGCTGACCGGCTCGTCCACCTCGGGCCGCCAGGTCAGCAGCACCTGCACCGCCGCGGCGTACAGGTCGGCGCGGTGGTCGGGCAGCCGCCCGATGCTGCGCTTCACCAGCGCCAGGGTGGTCAGCAGCATCGGGTTGCCGGTGAGCCGCTCGATCCGGTCGGTGCCGTGGATGTCGGCGATCAGCACCTCGGCCGTGCTCTGCCGGCGGTCCGGCGGCTCGGTGATCGCGCACCAGCGGCGCACGAAATCGTCCTTGGCCGGGGCGTCCAGGTCGGCGATGGTCACGTGCTCGAAGCCGCGGCCGAGCCGCCGGCCCATCTCGCGGTAGCCGACGATCCGGCTGGTGACCACGATCGGCACCCGCGGGCGCGAGATGTGCACGCGTTCCAGCAGCTCGGCGAAGCGGGCCCGGGCCCGCGGGTCGCCGATCTCGTCGAGGCCGTCGATCAGCAGCAAGGCGGTGCCGGCCTCGAGCCGCTCGTCGAGCTCGGCGCGCATCGCCTCGATCTCGGCCGGGGTCAGCTCGGCCCGGCGCAGCACGTGCCCCAGGACCTCGTCCAGCGTGCCGTCCACCTGGGCCGGCCCGAGATCACGGCAGCGCACGAGCACCGGCAGCCAGTCCTCGTCCGGCAGGGTCTCGACACCCGGCAGCTCGGCCCAGGCGGCATCGGCCCGCAGGCGCAGCAGGTACGCGGTGGCCATCCAGCGCAGCAGCGTGGTCTTGCCGGAGCCCGGATCGCCCAGCACCACCAGCCGCCGGCCGGCCGCCAGCCGGGCGCCCGGCGGTTCGAGCTCGCCGGGATCGGGTGTCGCCGAGGTCGCCCGGCCGCCGGTGACCCGGCGCTGCTCGATCGCCTCGAGGATCCGCTCCGGGTCGGGGCCGGCCTCGCTCTCCACCCGCACGGTCAGCGGCAGGAACAGGTTGCGCAGCATCAGCTCCTGAGTGGCCAGCCGGCGGTCGGCCGGCAGGTTGGCCAGGTCGATGATGTCGCAGCTGCGCAGCAGCAGGTCGCGGAACCGCTGTTCGGCGGCCGCGCTGCGACCGGCCGGCAGAGCGGCCGGGGCGGTCGGGTAGTGCTGCCGCAGGGCGGTGATCACCGCCTCGATGGCCCGGACCGGGTCCCGCCAGTACTCCGCGATGACGCCGTCCAGGGTGAGCGGCTGGAGGTAGACCTCCTGCTCGACGGCCACGCCGTAGATGCGGATCTGCGGGTCCAGCGCCCGGGCCGCGTGCACCGTGCGATGCGCCCAGCCGGTGCCCATCGCGCGGATCGTGCCGCACAGCACCACCGGGGCGCCCGCCCCGAGGGCCCGGCTGACCTCCTCGACGGCGCTCTCGCCGACCAGCACCGTGCCGCCGTGGACCACCCGGTAACCGGCCGCGGCGATCGGGGCGGCCAGCCGCGCCGCGTGCTCCTCGTCGCCGGCGGCGTGGGCGATGAGGACGGGGCGGGTCACGACTGGGCACGATACCGACATCGGGCTATGTGCGCTCCGTCGCGGGCGGGAACGGCCGGCGCTACCGCGCGCATTCGCGATATTCCGATCTTGATCGTACGGGCCACGAACTTCTCGACCTCCGTCGTCATTCCGTGTCCTTTTGCGACGGTGAGTAACTGTCGATGACAAATACTCTCCGTATCGATCAATAGAGTGGCCGAATTCGGTCGACGGACGAGCCGAATTACGCGATCCAACCTCCACCACCTGGTACTTCGTGTGATGCGAACGGCCATATGCAAGTTTCTCTGTTGCCGGACGTGAGTTCGTGGCTACTATTCGGCCTCGTTCGAAATCGACCACCTGTAATCAGCGGGCGCAGATCTTGAAGGGCGGTGTCATGTCGGATCCACAGTGGCGTGAGCAATGGCCGCCCGTGCCGGGCCACCACGTGTCGGCGGACCCATCGCCCGCGCACGATTCCGATCTCGGGGAGCAGGCCAGCCTCACGACCCGGGCGCTGCTCGCCGCGATGATCGTGGTGACCCTGATCGTGGTGGCCGGCGGCACCACCTGGTGGCTCTATTCGCAGCGGCCGGCCGGCACCGGGGAGCGGGCCGCCGCGACCGGGCCGTGCGCCGACACGCTGCTGCACGTCGTCGCCGCCCCGGAGATCGCGCCGGTGGTGCGCGAGGCGGCGCAGAGCATCAGTTCCGGCGGCGGGTGCGGGCCGATCTCGGTCACCGCGCAGGAGCCGGCCGTCACCGCGATCGCGCCCGAACAGCCCGACGTGTGGATCCCGTCGAGCCGGGTGTGGCTGCGCATCGCCCTGGTCAACGCGTACCGGACGGAGGCCGAGCCGATCGCCCGCAGCCCGATCGTCCTGGCCGCGCCGGCCCCCGTCGCCGCGAAGTTCGCCAAGGGTGACCAGACCACCTGGATGCAGCTGATGACCGGTCTTGCCGGGCATCAGATCCCGGCCGTCACCATGCCCGACCCGCTGCACTCGAGCGTCGGCATGCTCGCCGTCTATGCCATCCAGGCGGCCATGGTGCACAGCACCCCCGACGCCGGCATCGCCCAGTTGCGCGCGCTGACCTTGCGCAGCCGGCTCAAGGACGCCTCGGCCGACCCGGCCGCCCTGCTGCGCCGGGTCGCCGGGCAGACCGACCCGATCGCCGCGGCGAACGACGTGGGTGTCTTCCCGATCACCGAGCAGCAGCTCACCATGTACCAGCGCGGCGGAAACCCGGTCGCGCTCAAGGGCTCCTACCCGTCCGACGGGCTGATCGAGGCGGACTATCCGTTCGCGGTCTCCACCACGACGAAGCACCCCGAGCTGGCCGAGCGGCTGCGGGCGGCGATCAGCGTGCCGGCGCTCACCGACGCGGGTTTCCGGACGTACTCGATGCCGCGCGCCATCGAGGTCCCGGAGCGGTACGACCAGGTCATCGACCCGGCGCTGCAGTGGGCGCAGTACCGCACGCTCGAGTTCCAGGTGCTGCTGCTGATCGACTCGTCCGGCTCGATGAACAAGCCGGCCACCGACAAGACCGGCAAGGCGACCACCAAGGCCGGCCTGCTGCGGCAGTCCGGGCTGGCCGCCGCCCAGCTGTTCGGCGACGAGACCAGCATCGGCCTGTGGACCTTCAACACGCCGACACCGCAGAGCCCGGCGCACACCGACGTGGTGCCGTTCGGGCCGATCACCGCGAAGATCGGGACGACCACCCGGCGGGACGCCCTGGCCGCGGCCATCACCGGCTACACCGCGCCCAACCAGGCCGGCACGCCGCTGTTCCAGACCGTCCTGGACGCCCGGGCAGCGATGAAATCCCGGGTCAAGCCGCAGGCGATCACCCTGATCATCGTGCTGAGCGACGGCACCGACGCCGAGTCGAAGTTCGCGATGCCGAAGAAGACGTTCCTGACCCGGCTGGCGAAGGAGAGCGACCCGCAGCGGCCGGTGCCGGTGATCGGGGTCGGGTTCGGGCCGGACGCCGACATGGCCACGCTGACCGACATCGCGAAGGCGACCGACGGCAAGGCGATCGCCGCCAAGAACCCGGCCGACCTGGCCTCGGCGCTGGCCAAGGCGTTCCTGGCCGCCCACGCTCCGGCCTAGTCAGCAGCGCAGGCGTGGCTCCAGGCCGGCCGCGTCGCAGCGGCGGTCGCGATAGGTGCTCGCCAGGAAATCCAGCAGGCGCTGCACGTCGCCGAACGTCGAGGCGATCCCGAACGAGACCCGGACCGCGCCGCCGGTGGGCAGGCCGATCATGGTGAGGTAATCGTCGATCGTGCGGACGCCCCAGCGGGACGAGCCGCGCAGCCGGCGGCGGCCGATGTCGAACGCGCCCTCGCCGGCGCCCGGATTGCAGAAGCAGCCGGTGCGCAGCGACAGGCCCTCGGCGGCGGCCTCCGCGGCGACCAGCCGCTCGTCGACCACCCGGCCGTCCGGGTCGAGCAGGTTGAAGGCGACCGTGCCGCCGCGGCCGGTCAGATCGGCCGGGCCGTAGATCCGGCACATCGGCCCGCCGTTCGCGTGCCGCAGCAGGACGAGCCGCTCCAGCAGCCAGCCGGTGAGCGCGCGGACCCGCTCGCGGATGACCTCCGGGCCGACCCGGTCCAGCCAGGACAGACCGAACTCGACGTCCGGGATGTGCAGGAAGTTGAGGGTGCCGTCCTCGAACGCGGTCTCGTCCGGGGCCAGCTGATGCCATTCGGTGCCGACGCTGACCGCGGCGATCGTGCCGCCGGCGAACCACGGGCGGCGCAGCCGGGTTAGGGCGTCGCGGCGGGCGACCAGGCACCCGACGCCGGTCGGGTAGCCGAGCACCTTGTACCAGCTGATCGGGACGAAGTCCGGTTTGACGCGGCTCAGGTCGAGCGGGTTGGCCGGCAGGTAGGCGGCCACGTCGAGCAGCACGTCGTAGCCCTGTGCCTGAGCCTCACCCACCCACTCGAACGGGTGCTGGACGCCGGTGAAGTTGCTCTGCGCCGGGAAGGCGAACAGGCCCTTTCCGCGACGCAGCGCCTTGCCGACGCTCTCGCCGGTGATCCGGAGCTCGGGCGGCACCAGCGGGACGTAACGGCGGCGCCCGCCGGCCCGGCGGGCGAACTCGCGGATGCCGTTGACCGAGTTGTGGTTGTCGAACGTCATCACCAGGTCACGGCCCCGGCCGAACGGGTAGGCCTCGCCGACCAGCCGGCACGCCCCGGACGCGTTCGGCGTGAAGATCACCGCGTACTCGTCGGGCGACGCGTTCAGGAAGCGCAGGACCGCGCGCCGGGCCGAGTCGACCAGCTCGGTGGAGGCGACCGAGGCCGGGTTCTCCGAGTGCGGGTTGCCGAACACTCGCGACTGGAGCCGCTCGTGGTGGGCGCGCAACTGGGCCTGCGCGTAGACCCCGGCGCCGGTGTAGTCCAGATAGACGTGGTCGATGTGGGAATACTCGGTGGCCCGCAGTTCGTCGAGCCGTGCCGTGCCGGCGTAACCGGGGTAGCGCTCGAGGAAGGTGGGCTCAGCCACGGCGAGGCCCACGGCTCGGCCCGCAGCGCCGGCGCAGCACCAGCACCGCGCCGGCCAGGAAGAGCAGCGTCATGCCGCCGAGGATCAGCCAGTTCGGCCACGGCTCGCGGGCGAACGAATCGCCGTAGGTGGCGAGCAGCGGCGGCCCGAGCGGGGAACCGCCGTCCCGCCACAGTGTCTCGAGGCCGGCCGAGTGGCCGAGCGCCTCGAACGACCAGCGGTTGGACATCGCGTAGCTGAGCGCGCGGCCGACCGGGGCCATCACCGGGACCGGCAGGATCGCGCCGACGAACAGCACCTGCGGGAAGCACAGCATCGGCAGCAGCAGGCTGGCCTGGGCCACGTCGGAGACGCTCGCCGAGCAGAGCAGTCCGAGCGCGAGGGCGCAGGCCGAGGCGAGCAGGGCGGTCAGGTAGATCGCGGCGAACTCCCGGGCCGGCAGGGACGGGAGGCGGTCGAGGGCCCGGAGCACGGCCAGCAGGAGCAGGTCGACGGCGGCCAGCGGGGGCAGCAGCATGGCAACCTTGGCCGCCAGGTAGGGGCCGAGGCGCAGGCCGGCGAAGACCTCGCGGCGCAGGATCGGCAGCTCCGAGCAGATCTGGAGCAGGCCGTAGGTGAGGCCGAAGAAGAAGACACCGAACGCGATCCAGAACAGGATCATCACGGTGGTGGCCGGATCGGGGTGCGCCGGATCGAACGCGCCCGCCCGGAACAGCATCAGGAACATCGCCAGGATCACCAGCGGGGAGCCGATCAGGATCGCCAGGGTGAGCCGGTTGGCACCCAGGATGTCGACGTTGCGCCTGGTCAGCAGGGCGGTTTGGCGGAGCGCCCCGGGCGCCTTGCCGGCCGGACCGGCTGCCGGCTCGCCCGGCGGGGCATCCGTTGTGGATCTCGGCCACGCCGGCGCGTCCGCCAACCGGCCGTAGACGCCGGCCAGATCGGGGGCCTCGAAGTAGCCGGGCGCCTCCGCCGGTGGGCCGGCGAAGACCAGGCGGCCGCCCGGCGCGAGCACCGCCACGGTGTCGCAGCGGTCGACGTCGGGCGGGTTGTGCGTGGTCAGCACAACCGGGACGCCACCGTCGGCCAGCGCACGCAGCAGCGTCAGCAGCTCGGCCGCGGTCGCCGGGTCGAGCCCCGAGGTCGGCTCGTCGAGGAACAGGGCGCGGGGCCGCGCGAGCAGCTCGACCGCGATGCTGGCCCGCTTGCGCTCGCCGCCGCTCAGGCTGCTCACCCGGGTGTCGGCGCGGCCGGTCAGGCCGAGCACGCCGAGCACCTCGGCCACCCGGGCGTCCACCTCGGCCGGCGATGTGCCGGCCGGCAGGCGCAGGCGGGCCGCGTAGCGCAGGGTGCGGGCCAGCGGCAATTGCTGGTGGATGATGTCGTCCTGCGGCACGTAGCCGACCGCCGCGTCGGGGGCCGGCCGGCCGTCGTGGCGGACCGTGCCGGTCGCGGGCCGGCGCACCCCGGCCAGTGTCTCCAGCAGGGTGGTCTTGCCGGCGCCGCTGGCCCCGATGATCGCGACCAGCTCGCCCGGCCGCACGGCGAGCGAGATGTCGTCGAGCAGACGCCGGCCGCCGCGGACCACCTGGCCGAGCCCGATGGCCTCGATCGGCAGGCCGGGCCGGCGGGCGGCACGCGGATCGTCCACGGTGAACACTGTCAACCTGCCGGTGGCCACGTCAGAAAAGGCACGCCGCCACCGTACTCACCGAACTCAAGCCGGTGGATATGTGCCGATCTCGTCGGCCACGATCTTCGCGGAGAGGGTGACCATCGGCAGGCCGCCGCCGGGATGCACCGAGCCGCCGACCAGGAAGAGGTGGTCGGCCGGGCCCCGGTTGGGCGGGCGGAGCAGGCCGCCGGCGGTGCCGTAGATCGCGCCGCCCGGAGCGGCCGCGGCGTCGGCCAGGTCGGCCGGGGTGCGGGTCTCGGCGAAGATCAGCCGGTCGCGCACGTCGAGACCGCGACGGGCCAGAACATCAAGGACATGCTTCGCGTACGCGTCGGCCAGCCCCGGCCGCCGCCAGTCGATCGCCGACCAGGCAGTGCCGTGGCGCGGGGCGTTGACCAGCACGAACCAGGCCTCGGCGCCGGGCGGGTGCACCGCCGGGTCGGCGGCCCGGGTGATGAAGATCGTCGGATCGTCGGGCAGCGCGGCCCGGCGCCCCGGCGCACCGAAGATCGCGGTGAACTCGGCGTCGTAATAGCTGGGGAAGAAGACGTTGTGGTGGGCCAGTTCCGGCGTCTGTCCGCGGACGGCCAGCAGCAGGACGAAGCCGGCGAGGCTGCGCCCGGTGAGCCGGGCCAGCCGGGCCGGGGTGGGCAGCAGATCGCGATAGAGAGTGAGCGCGTCCACATCGGACACCACGATGTCCGCGTCGACCAGCTTGTTCCCGAGACGCACCCCGGTGGCCCGGCCGCCGGTGGTCTCGATCGCGGTCACCGCCGAGCCGGTGATGATGCGGACGCCCAGTGCGGCGCAGCGGTCCGCCATCGCGGCGCCGAGCGTGCCGAGGCCGCCGGGCAGGTACCAGCCGCCGAAGTTCAGCTCGGCGTAGGGGATCGCGGCCAGCGCGGCCGGGGCCCGGCGCGGGTCGGCGCCGGTGTAGGTCGCGTAGCGGTCCAGCAGCATGCGCAGGCGCGGGTCGCGCAGATAGCGGTAGCTCAGGTCGCGCAGGGTGCGGCCGGGCGCGATCGCGGCCAGGTCGCCGACCCGCCAGGAGAGCGCGGCCAGCGAGGCCGGCGTGACCGGGCGCCGCAGCACCGACCGCCACGAGGCCCGCCAGATCCGCTCGGCCCGCCGCCAGAACCGATCCCAGTCGGCGGCCGCTCCGGCGCCGAACGCGTCGGCGATCCGATCCAGGAAGACGTCGTGCTCCGACGACGAGTCGAGGACCGAACCGTCCGGGAAGAAGTGCCGGACCACCGGGTCGAGCGGTTGCAGCTCGGGCAGGCGCAACCCGAGATCCTCGAACACCTGCGGCAGCGTGAGCAGGCTCGGCCCGGTGTCGAAGCGGAAGCCGTCCCGCTCGTAGACGGCCAGTTTTCCGCCGACGGCCGCCGCGCGCTCGTGCACCTCGACGTCGTGCCCCGCCGCGCCCAGCCGAATCGCGGCGGCCAGCCCGCCGACGCCCGCGCCGACAACCACCACCCGGCTCATGCGGGCCTCACTCTCATAGCCGGCGGCCTCGCCAGGTCAGGCGGCCGGTGCGGCGCAGCTGGAACGAACGGGCGATCAGCCCGGCGAACAGGATGATCGAGAGCGGGTGGGCGAGGGCGGCCGGCCCGGGCTTTGTGCCGGTGGCGGTGGCGGTGATGACGCGGCCCGCTACGCCCAGCAGGTAGGCGCACAACGCTACTGCCGCGAGAACGCCTGAGCCGGTGACGGCCAAGACCGGCGCGGCCGCGGCCGGAAGCGCGTACAGGCAAAGCAGAAGGACCACGACGATGCTGGCCGCGGTCGCCGAGCCGAAACTCGCCCAGAGGGATTTGGTGTAGCCGTTCGTCAGATCTCGCCAGTTGTCGTACATGCGGCATGTCGCGGCGCCGGAGGCGTCGGCCAGCGCGATGCGACCGCCGGAACGCTTGATCTGCCGGGCCAGGGCGATGTCCTCGAGGACCTCGGTGCGGACGGCGGCGTGCCCGCCGGCCTGGCGGTAACCCGCCGCGTCGACCATCAGCCACTGGCCGCCGGCTGCCGCCAGCGATGGGCGCGGCGAGCGCTCCATCGCGCGGAGCGGGAGAAACGTCAGCCAGGACCACTGCAGGAGAGGCTGAAGCAGGCGACTTCCGGTTCCGGTGATGTGCGGGTACGGCGACAGCAGCGTCACGCCGATCCCGCGCATGAGGGTCGCGGCCCGGGCGATCGCGTCCGGTTCGAGGACCACGTCGGCGTCCACGAAGGACAAGATGTCAGCATTTTTCGTGGCTTCGGCGAGTTGATGGCATGCGTGCGGTTTGCCGAGCCAGCCGGGTGGCAGGTCGGTTCCGGTGATCAGCTGGACCTGGTCGCCCGCGATCGCCCGGACCACGTCGGCGGTGCCGTCGGTCGAGCCGTCGTCGAGGACGTGGATGGTCAGGTCGGCGACGCCGCGCTGGGCCAGCAGCGCCTCCAGGCAGGGCGTGACCCGGCCGGCCTCGTTGCGCAGGGGCAGCAGGACGGCAACGCGCTCCGTGACCGGCTTTTCGGATTTGCCGGCTTTCGGGAGGCGGCGCAGCAGAGCCGCGTTGGTCGCGGTGTGGGCGGCCAGCGCCAGCCAGGGCAGCAGGATCAGCCAGATCACGGCCGTACCTCGATCGTGGCCGGCCTGGCCCTGATCATCTTGGCGGCGACCGGGAGGACGGCGGCGCCCATGACGACGGCGCCCCAGGCCGCGGAGGCGGGAAGGCCCAGGAAGACCGCGTGGGCGAGCACGGAGGAAGCGTACGTCCAGAACCAGAGCGTGAGGATCGGCGCGTCACCCTCGGTGGGGGTTTTGATGCTCCGGCCGCCGGCGGCGGACAGGGCGAGCATCAGCAGCAGGGCGAACCCCAGCCAGCCGAGATAATTGCCGATCGGGATGCCGGGCACGCCGGGCAACGCGGGGGTGGGGGAGTGCCAGCGCCAGTAACCCTCGGCGACCATCTGCGGATCGAGGAAGAGGTCCCAGGCGGCCAGCCCGAGACCGGCCAGCCCGATCCGGGCGAGGGGGCGTTTGGTCAGATGTGTCGCGGCGATCCAGGCCGGCCAGGCCATCCAGGTCCAGGCCAGCGGGATGATCAGCGGCACTTCGAGGAGCTTCGGCCCGAGTTCGCCGGAATAGTCGTAGGTGCCGAACGGGAAGCCGGTGGCGACGCCGATGGCCTCCACCGCGAAACCGCCCACAGTGGCCGTCCCGATCAGCGCACCGGCCGCGCGGAGGCCGCGAGTCAGCGCCGCGTGCGCCACCGACATGGCGTAGCCGAGCACGACCGTCGCGACGGTCAGGCCGGCCCTGGCGTTTCCGCCGGTCAGCGGGTAACAGATCTGGGCGAGAACCAGGACGGCCAGCAGCGCCCACGGCAGGCGGGTGCGCATCGCCGGAGTCAGATGCCGACGATGCCGGGCGCGTCCTCGGCCGGCCGCTCCATCAGCGGCAGCTCCCGGCCCAGGATCGCGAATGCGCGCTCGTCGCCGGGGAACAGGAAGTCGCGCAGCACGTCGACGAAGTCGAACCGCCTATACAGCCGCCAGGCCCGGGACTTCTGCTCGTCGGCCTCGGGCGTGGACAGCAGCACCGTCTTGCCGTCGGCCATGGCCAGCAGCGCACGCAGCTGGCGGGCGCCGACGCCGTGACCCTGCGCGGCCGGGCGGACGTGCAGCTCGACCACCTCGAAGCAGTCGCTCAGCCAGTGCTCGCGGGACGGCTCGTCGAGGGCCGAACGCACCTGGTCGTGCCACCACTGGCCGGGGCCGGAGGCGTAGCCGTAGCCGAAACCGGCGAGCCGGCCGTCGGTGGTGAGCGTGGCCACGGCCCGGAAACCGGAGCGGCGGACGTGGGCGCCGATGTAGCCGCGCCGGGTCTGCAGCAGCTCCTGGCGGTAGCCCATCGCCTCGCCGTAGACGGCGACGACGTCGTCCAGGCGGCGGAGCAGATCGTCCGGCTGCCACGCAACGAGCCTCATACCTAAATCTGCCCCTCTTCCAGCCACCCCAGCACAGCCCGGTCGCCGGTGATGCCGTCCACCGCGAACCGGGCGAACAGCTCCTCGGCGTACCACCTGGCTGCCGGGGTGCGGGCGATCACCGCACGGTGCTCCGGCTGACGGTACGCGAAGGCGGTCAGGTCCGCCGCATCACGCCACACGCTGACCGTGCCCTGCCAGCCGATCGGCGCCTCACCCATGCCGAAACGGGCGAGCAGCCCGGGGGCGGCGGCGATCTCCCGGGCCACCGGCGGGATCGCCCGCCAGAACGTGAGGGCTCGGGTGGGGCGCAGGCGGGCCCGGGTCAGGGCGAGGACCATGCCGTCGCTCCGGGCCGCCGTGACCGTGCCGAACGGGGCCCGGCCGGACCAGGTGCCGCGGCTGGTCAGCGGGGTGAGGTCGACCGTCGCCTTGGCCGTCGCCAGGCGGTCCCAGCCGGGGATCTCGATCTTCTTGTCGCTGACGACCAAGGCCGCCCACCGGGTCAGATCGGCGTCGCGGGGACCGAAGCCTACGCCCGTGCCCGTACCCAGAAATTTAGCGAAACGGACACCGCGCAGCCTGCGCCCCGCCAAGGGCATGCGCAGCATGACCGCGCCGATCTTCGGTCTGGGCACCCGCCAGACATGCAGCGTGACCAGCATGGGCATGTCGCTCATTCTTTACCGATATGTCCCTTGCCGAAGACCCATGGGGCGATGCCGTTGACGAAGTCGTGCGGGAAGCCGAGCTTGAAATCGGTGGCCGCGGTCAGCGCGCCGACCTGCGCCGGGGTCAGCTGCACGTCGACCGCGCCGAGGTTGTCGGTGAGCTGGGCGAGCGAGCGGGCGCCGATGATCGGGACGATCGCCGGCGAGCGGGCGATGGTCCAGGCGATCGCGACCTGCGACGGGGTGGCGCCGGCCTCGTCGGCGACCTTCTGCACGGCGGCCGCGGCGGCGTGCTGGCGCTCGTCGATGTCCTCGGCCTTGTGCCTGGTCCTCGAGTCTGATTTCGCGGTGTATTTGCCGGACAGGATGCCGCCCGCGAGCGGACTCCACGCGGTCACCGCGAGGCCCAGCGACTCGGCCATCGGCAGCAGCTCGCGCTCGATGTCCCGGTCGAGCACGTTGTAGGGCATCTGCAGCGCCGTGAACGGCGACCAGCCGCGCAGCTCGGCGAGGGTCTGACCACGGGCGATCACCCAGGCCGGCGCGTCCGAGATGCCAACATAAAGAACCTTTCCGGCGCGTACGGCGTCGTCTAGCGCCCGCATCGTCTCCTCGATCGGAGTGGCGGCATCCCAGACGTGCACCCAGTAGATGTCGAGGTAGTCGGTGCGCAGGCGGCGCAGGCTGGTCTCGAGGGAGGCGCGCAGGTTCTTGCGGGCGTTGCCACCGGCGTTCGCGTCGTCCGGGTTGCGGGTGGCGGTGTATTTGCTGGACAGCACGAACGACTCGCGGCGGCCGGCCAGCAGCTCGCCGAGGATCTGCTCGCTCTGCCCGTCCCGGTAGTTGATCGCGGTGTCGACGGTGTTGCCGCCGGCCTCCGCGTACGCGTCGAGGATGCGCCGGCACTCCTCGATGGGCGCGCCGACGCCACCCTGCTCGCCAAAGGTCATCGCGCCGAGGATCAGCTCCGACACGCGCAGCCCGCTCGGGCCGAGGGTCCGGTATCTCATCCCGCCGTTATATCCCCACGGCGTCTTCGCTCGCCGCCCATAATTTCGCGGCGGCGGCCGGGTCGGCGGCGTACGAGGCCGGTTTCTTCGCGTCGTGGCCGACGTAGTAACCGCCGTCGACCAGGTCCTGTTTCGGCGCGGTGGCCAGCCACACGAGCAGCGCGCCGGCCTTCTCCGGAGTGACCAGGAACGGCGCGAAGCGATAGAAGAGCCTGGTCAGCGTGCCGTCGCCGAAGTTGGTGCGGACCACGCCCGGGTGGAAGGACACGCTGGTGACGTCCGGCCAGCGGCGGGCCGCCTCGGCCGCGAACATGATGTTGGCCGACTTGGCCCCGCCGTACGTGCGGAAGCCTTGGTAGCTTCGGTGATCGCCGCTGAAGTTGTCGGGATCCGGACGCCCCGATCGGTGCGCGTCCGAGGCGGTGCTGACGATGCGGCCGCCGGCCAGCCGCTCCCGCAGCAGATTGGCCAGCAGGAACGGGCCGAGATGGTTGCCCTGGATGGTGGCCTCGTGACCATCGGCGGTCCGCCGGTAGTTTGCGATCATGCCGCCCGCGTTGCTGGCCAGAACATCGATCTTCGGGTACGCCTCGAGCAGGTGCCGGGCCAGCTCACGGACCTCTGTCAGCGACTCGAAGTCGGCGCGGAACTGGCCCGGCTCACGCCCGTTGCCGGCCTGCCGCACCCGCGCGACCGCCGCGGCCAGGCGCTCCGGATTGCGGCCGATCACGACCACCTGATCGCCCTGCGCCGCCAGCTGCTCGGCGGCGGCCAGGCCCACGCCGGAACTGGCGCCTGTGATCACTACGGTCCGGTCCATCGTCCCGTCCTCCTTCTTGTCGCACCCGTGGTGCATCCTGACACCTGCAATTCACCACGGCCCCCTGGGGAGCGGATGAGCACCGAGATCAACGTGCCGGCGGTTGTCGACAGCCCGGTGCACCCGCACGTGCCCAGTAATGCGGTGAGCCGCTGGCTGCTCGCCAACCGGGTGCAGCCGGTCGGCCCCGAGGCGGCGCAGACCGACCACGAGCAGCCGTGGTGGAAGGTCATGTGCCTGACCGGCGTCGACTACTTCTCCACCCTGTCCTACCTGCCCGGCATCGCGGCCCTTGCGGCCGGCGCGCTCTCCCCGCTGGCCACTCTGCTGATCGTGGCACTGACCCTGTTCGGCATGCTCCCGATGTATAGACGGGTCGCCAAGGAGAGCCCGCACGGGCAGGGCTCGGTGGCGATGCTCGAGCACCTGCTCCCGTTCTGGCGGGGCAAGCTGTTCGTGCTGGTCCTGCTCGGGTTCGTGTGCACGTCGTGGATCATCACGATCACCCTGTCGGCGGCCGACGCCACGGTCCACATGTCGGAAAATCCGTACCTTCCGGGTTTTCTGCACGGTCACGCCGTGCTCATCACCGTCGTTCTTCTCCTGGTCCTCGGTTTTGTCTTTCTGCTCGGCTTCAGTGAGGCCGTCGGCGTGGCGATCCCGCTGGTCGCGATCTTCCTGGTGCTCAACGCGGTGGTCACCGTGGTCGGCCTGGTCGACGTCTTCGGCACCGCCGGCGCGTTCTCCACCTGGGTCGACGCGCTGCCCTCCGGCAGTTTCCTCAGCGTGATCGGGCCGTCCGTGCTGGCCTTCCCGGCGCTGGTGCTCGGCCTGTCCGGCTTCGAGACCGGGGTCAGCATGATGCCGCTGATCAAGGCGCGCGACATGGCCGATCGAGTCCGCAACACCCGCAAGCTGCTCACCACGGCCGCGCTGATCATGAGCGTCTACCTGATCGCCACGTCGTTCGTGACGACCGTGCTGATCCCGGCGGAGGAGTTCAAACCGGGCGGCGCGGCGAACGGCCGGGCCCTGGCCTACCTCGCCCACGAGAAGCTCGGCGAGGTCTTCGGCACGGCGTACGACATCAGCAGTGTTTTGATCCTCTGGTTCGCGGGCGCCTCGGCGATGGCCGGCCTGATCAACATCGTGCCCCGCTACCTGCCCGGATACGGCATGGCGCCGGAGTGGGGGCGCGCCGTCCGGCCGGTTGTGCTGGTCTACACCGGCATCAGCATCGGCATCACGCTGGTCTTCCGCGCCGACGTCAACGCCCAGGCCGGCGCGTACGCCACCGGCATCCTGGCGATGATGGTCTCCGGCGCGGTCGCGGTCACCATCTCCGCATGGCGAGCGGGGCAACGGCGGGCCGGCGCCGGCTTCGCGATTCTCACGCTGATCTTGTTGTACGCGCTGGGCGACAACATCATCGAGAAACCGGACGGGATCGCCATCTCCGCGGTGTTCGTCGCCGGGATCATCCTGGTCTCGCTGATCTCCCGGGTCAGCCGCACCACCGAACTGCGGGCCGAGCGGATCGAGTTCGACGAGTCCGCCCGGCAGTACATTGCCGACTCCATCGCCAACGACGGCGAGCTCGACATCGTCGCCAACCGGCGGGAGACCGGCAAGTCCGCGGAGTACGCGTACAAGGAGGACGAGCAGCGCCGGATGAACCCGGTGCCCGGCCGCAACGACATCCTCTTCCTCGAGGTCGAGGTGGTCGACCCGTCCGGGTTCAGCGAGGTGCTCGAGGTGCAGGGCGCCGAGGTCGACGGCCACCGGGTGCTGCGGGTGCGGAGCCCGGCCGCGCCCAACGCGATCGCCGCCGTCCTGCTGGCCCTGCGCGACGCGACCGGGGTGCGGCCGCACTGCTACTTCGCCTGGGCCGAGGGCAGCCCGCTGATCCACCTGTTCCGCTACCTGCTGCTCGGCCGCGGCGACACCGCGCCGGTGGTGCGCGAGATCATCCGCAAGACCGAGCCCGACATCGAACGCCGCCCGGTCATCCACGTCGGCGGCGTCTAGGGCTTATCTGGTGGATCACGCGGGACGCCAGCCACGACCTGGACCTCGCCTCGCTCCCACGTGATCCACCAGATAAGCCCTATTTCTCTGACCTGAGTCAGAGAAATCGGTCTAGCCTCGATCCGTGGACCAGATCGAGCTCGTGCGCGACTTCAACCGGTTCTACACCCGGCGCCTCGGCGTCCTGACCGATCAGTACCTCGGCCTCGACCGGCCGTGGAGCGAATCGCGGCTGCTGTTCGAGATCGGCGCCGGGGCCGGCGTGCGTGATCTGCGGGAACGGCTCGGGCTCGACTCCGGATACCTGAGCCGGATGCTCCGGTCGCTCCAGGAGCAGGGCCTGGTGTCGGTGCGGCCGCACCCGGGTGACGGGCGGGTGCGGGTGGCCGAGCTGACCGCGGCCGGGGAACGGGCGCGGGCCGATCTCGACGCCCGGGCCCGGGAGAGCGTGGGGGAGATGCTGGGGCAGCTGACCGCTTCCCAGCGGGACCGGCTGGTCGAGGCGCAGCTGCAGGTCCGGCGGCTGCTGTGGATGGCGGGGGTGATGGTCGAGGCGGTCCCCGACGACGCGCCGGTGGCGCGCGAGTGCCTGCGGCGGTACGCAGCCGAGCTGGCCGGCCGGTTCCCCGAGGGGTATGACGAGAGCGCGCTGATCCGGCCCGGGGAGCTGGTGGTTACGGGCGGGGAGTTCGTGGTGGCGTTCGAGGGGGCGCCGGGGGACCCCGGCCGTTCGGCGGTGGGGTGCGGCGCCTGGCAGCCGCTGTCTTCCTCCGGTCTTGCTGAGATTCGGCATCTGTGGATCGGGCCGGAATGCCGGGGTCTCGGTCTGGGGCGGCGGGTGCTCTCCCGTCTGGAGCAGGGTGCCGCCGGCCAGGGGATCCATACGCTGCGGCTGGGCACGCACTCGTCGTTGTCCGAGGCTGCGGCGCTCTATCGGAGCAGCGGTTACCGCGAGATCCCGCCGTACAGCGACTCGATCTACAACCAGCTCACTTTCGAGAAGCCGGTGTAGCGCGCGGGGTTGCGTTTTTGTCGTACGCCAGTGCTAGTCTCTTCAGTAGTTAGAACGGATGTTCGAAAGCCTCGAACATCCGGTCTGGCAACCGGGAGCGGTGTTTCGCGGCACGGCCCCCGGGTGCGGCACCCGCGAAGTGCTGCACGTGAGGCTCCGGGCATTCGCGGGTCCGGTGCCCTCGAGACAAGGCAGGACCGCCGTCCGTCGCCCCCCGACCCCCGGGTGGCGGGCGGCGGACCCGCCGGCTAGGTCCGGCCGGGTGTGGTGTGGGGAAGCTTCACACCCGGCCGGTTCGCCCTCCGGGGCAGCTGCGCCTTCCTCCGCAGCGGATCGGTTCGACCACGGCACGTCGGATGCGAGCACGCGAGGAGAACGACCTATGGCGAGCAATACGGCGCCGGGCCTTCGGCAGGTTCCCGGCTTGGCGCACGCGCCGACCGCGGCCGTGCAGGAAGCACCCACGGTCCCGGCGCACATGCTGCCGAACCGCACACCGGCCCAGCTGCTGGTGATAGCGCGGCAGGGCCTGACCGAGGCAGCACACACCCGTCCCGACGGCCTCCGCTACGCCGCGGCCCACCTGGCCGCCCTGCGAGCAGCTGCCGCAATCCTGGCGGCCCGGGCCCGCCCCGCCGCACCCACCCGCCGCAGCCGGGTGACCAGCGTCTGGTCCCTCCTGGTCCTGGTGGCCCCCGAGTTCGGCGACTGGGCAAGCTACTTCGCCCTGGGCGCCGCCAAACGAGCCGCCGCCGAAGCCGGCATCCCCCGAGTCGTAAGCCCCCGGGAAGCCGACGACCTCTTGCGAGCAGCCGAACAGTTCGTCGCCGTCGTCGAGTCCTCCCTGGCCCTGAGCTACCAGCCTCCACTGGCCGCCGCCTAACCGCCCCGACCCGCCCGCCTGGCCTGACCGGCTCGGCTTGGCCGGCTCGCTCGGCTTGGCTGGCTCGGCTTGGCTGGCTCGGCTTGGCTGGCTCGCTCGGCTTGGCTGGCTCGCTCGGCTTGGCTGGCTCGCTCGGCTTGGCTGGCTCGCTCGGCTTGGCTTGGCCGACTCGGCTCGGCCGGTGTGACCCGGACGGGTCGACCGTGACCGCGGCCACGGCGAGGGCGGGCGCGTCGGATGGCCTTTGCCAGCCGGAGCGGTCCCGCGATTTTGACGGACGACTGTCTGACCTGACTTCTCCCGGCTGAGGCGGTTCACCGCTTCGGCGGACGACTGCTGTCTGCCTCAAGTGGACAGCGCGATTTCTCAGCGTCGCGTGCCGTCCGAAACGAGTGGCGCGGTCGCGATTTGACTTCCGCCCGGCGTGCTGGCGGCGGCTTGGCCGCTTGGTCCGGGCGGGTGGCTTGGCCGCTTGGTTTGGGCGGGTGGCTTGGTTCGGGCGGGTGGCTTGGTTGCTTGGTTCAGGCGGGCGGGTTGGTTGCTTGGTTCGGCGGGCGGCTTGGCCGCTTGGTTCGGCAGATGGGTTGGTTGCTTGGTCCGGCGGGCGGGTTGGTCCGGCGGAGCCTGGCCATGGCGAATGGGCCGTCGGCTGACGGTTTGGAGAGTTCGGTTGCCGCGCTGGAAGAGCGGCTCAATCGGCTGGCGTGGCCCATCCGGGTTCCGGGTGGGCGGGAAACACTGTGACACGGAGCGTGGCAAACGATGGCGGGACGCATGATCAACGGTGCGGCCGCCCTCGCGGAGCTGATTCGGACGGCGGAGGAGACCGACGAACCGGGCGTGCACCGGGTATTGCCGGTGGCGCCCGAGCTGAGCGGTCTGCTGCCCGGCCGCGGGCTGCGCCGGGGGAGCACCGTCTCGGTCGCCACCGGGCGGGCGGCGCCGGCCGGCGGTGGCACGTCGCTGATGCTCGCGCTGCTGGCCGAGGCGTCGCGGACCGGTTCCTGGTGTGCCGTGGTCGGGGTGCCGGCCCTGGGCGCGCTCGCCGCGCAGGAGAGCGGCATCGCCCTGGAACGGCTCGCCCTCGTGCCCAACCCCGGCCCCGACTGGCCCACCGTGGTGGCCGCGCTGATCGACGGCGTTGACGTGGTGGTCACCGCCGTGCCCGGCCCGGTGGCGGCATCCATAGCCGGCCGGCTGGCCGCGCGGGCGAGGCAGCGGGGCAGCGTGCTGGTGCCGTTCGGCCAGTGGGACGGCGCCGACGTGACACTGCGCGTCACCGAGAGCCGCTGGGAAGGCCTGGGCGCCGGCCACGGCCGGCTGCGCCGCCGCGAGGTGACGGTCCTGGCCCGCGGCCG
Organism: Actinoplanes sp. NPDC026619; assembly: GCF_040638295.1. Lineage (NCBI taxonomy): Bacteria > Bacillati > Actinomycetota > Actinomycetes > Micromonosporales > Micromonosporaceae > Actinoplanes > Actinoplanes sp. NPDC026619. Next base: position 1,023,107 of record NZ_JBEZYA010000001.1, on the reverse strand, counting down.
GGGCGCCGCCGCCCGCCCCAAGGAGATAACCATGTGGATGCCGGGCGTCACGCTCCGCCCGTTCACCATCCCACCCCCACCCGCCACCACCGACCTGCCCACCGTCGGCGCCTCCGAGCCACCGCCCGCCACTTCCACCCGCGGCCTGCGCGCGGTCCCCGATCCCGCCACGCGCGCGGCGTCCAACTTCGGGCAGCGCGCGGCTCCCGGCCTTGGGCCTCCTGCCGCTCCCGGTCCCATGCCGGGTGCGGCGTCTGACTCCGGTTTCCGTGCGGTCTCGGGTTTTGGGCGTTCTACCGCCCCTGGTCCCATGCCGCGTGCAGCGTCCGGCTCCGGTTTCCGTGCGGTCTCGGGTCTTGAGCCTTCAACCGCCCCTGGTCCCATGCCGCGTGCAGCGTCCGGCTCCGGCTTCCGTGCCGTCTCGGGTCTTGAGCCTTCTACCGCCCTTGGCTCCGTGCCGCGTGCAGCGTCCGGCCTCAGACTCCTGGCCGTCTTCGGCCTTGGCTCCACGTCGCCAGCCCTGGGCGGCTCCGGGTCGCAAGTCGTCGAGTTGCCTGCTGCTTCCGGCCCCGCGCAGCGCCTGGCCTCTGGCCACGTTCTGCCTGTCTCCGGCCCCGAGTCGCCCATCGCTTCCGGCCCCGAGTCGCCCATCGCTTCCGGCCCCGAGCCGTCCATCGCTTCCGGCCCCGAGCCGCCGGGGGAACCTTCGGCGTCCAAGGCCGACAGCCATGCGAGTTGCCCGCCCAAAACCTTGAAATCGGAGCCTCTACGGCACTCCGAGACCCCAACTTCAAGGAACCCGGCGTCACCGTGGCCGCAAAAGATCTCCAGTGGCTGGCAGCCACTCAGAGCCTCATCGATCTATGTTGCCGCCGACTCCGATTTGCGTGGTTTCTCCGGTCGAGCCGCGTTCGGTGGGAACGGGGGAGCGCTTGCACTCGCCGAATGGCCGGCGGGGCCCTCCCTCCGTTCCGTCCATGGAGGTCAATCACCCGCCGTAACTGAAGCTCTGCCGGGACCGGATCGTGGCGGCCCGCGCCGGAGCCCGGTGCATGGAGTGTCCACGGTGGCCGGTGAGCTGCGGTCTTCCCGGCGGGCTCGGCAGCCGGAGGCGGTGGAGCGGATCGGCGGGGCGGCGCCGGGTGGGGAAGCCGGCGCCGGGCGGGTGGTCTCCGTGCCGCCCCGCCTGCTGCCCGCGGCCGAAGCGGACGCCCGGTTCAGGGCGGGCGGGGCGGTGGAGCGACGTGGGTGAGGTGCGGACCCTGCTGGTCTGGTGCCCGGACTGGCCGGTGACGGCGGCGGAGATCGTCGACGGGGTGGAGGCGGCCGGGCCGGTGGTCGTGCTGAAGGAGAACCGGGTGGTCGCCTGTTCGGAGGCGGCGCGGCAGGACGGCGTACGCCGGGGGTTAAGGCGCCGGGAAGCGCAGAGCCGATGCCCTCGGCTGGTTGTTGTTGATCATGATGCTGGGCGGGACGCCCGAGCCTTCGAGGCGGTCGTCGCCGCGGTCGAGGAGGTCGCGGTGGGGGTCGAGGTGATCCGGCCGGGGGCTCTCGCGCTCGCCGCCCGGGGTCCGGCCCGGTACTTCGGCGGGGAGGAAGCGGCCGCCGAGCGGATCGTCGAGCAGATCGCCGAGGCCTGCGCGGTGGAGAGCCAGGTGGGGATCGCCGACGGGGTGTTCGCGGCCGGCCTGGCGGCTCGCGCGGGCCGGGTGCTCGGCGCGGGGGAGACGGTTGCGTTCCTGGCCGGCCTGCCGATCGACGCGCTGGACCGGCCCGAGCTGGTCGACCTGCTCAAACGCCTGGGTGTCAAGACGCTCGGCGACTTCGCGGCGCTGCCGCCGGGAGACGTGCTGACCCGGTTCGGCTTCGACGGCGCGCTCGCCCACCGGCTCGCCGCCGGCCGTGATCATCGCCCGCTGGCCGTCCGGCAGCCGCCGCCCGACCTGGACGTGGCCGACACCTACGACGAGCCGCTGGACCGGGTCGACGTGGCCGCGTTCGCCGGCAAGGTGCTGGCCGAGCGCCTGCACGAACGGCTCGCCGGGCACGGTCTGGCCTGCACCCGGCTCGGCATCGAGGCGGTCACCGCCGACGGCCAGGAGCTGCACCGGGTGTGGCGGCACGACGGCACGCTGACCGCGGCTGCCATCGCCGAACGGGTCCGCTGGCAACTGGACGGCTGGCTCACCGGCGCCCGGCGCGGCGCACCCGCCCGGCCCACCGCCGGCCTGGTGCGGCTGCGCCTGATCCCCGACGGCGTGCTGGTCCACCTGGGACTCCAGCCCGGACTGTGGGGCGACGCCGGCGCCGACCGGGAGCGAGCCCACCGGGCCTTCAGCCGGGTGCAGGGCCTACTGGGCCCGGAGTCCCTGGTGACACCGATCCCGACCGGCGGCCGCTCCGCCGACGACCAGATCCGCCTCATCCCCTGGGGCGACGAACGCACCCCCAACCGCCCGACGGCTCCCCACACCGACCCCATCCCCGACCTGAAGACCATCCCCCTGCAGTCCCATGCCGAGGCCGAGCCCCTCCCCTTCCTGTCCCTGGTCCCCCCACTACCGGAAGACCAGGAGACCCAAGACCACGGCGCCTCGGCGGAGGCTTCTTCAGGTGTACGCCCGGAGCCCCCCGAAGCCGGCGCCGAAGTGATCGACCTGTCCTCCCGCAGACCGGCCCCGCCCGTAGGGGAGCAGGAACTGCCCGGCGAGGACGGTCCGGACCCGGTCCCCGCAGCCGTCAAGGCCGGCGAGTCCGCGATCAGCCGGCTTCGGAACGGCCGCCCTGAGTCTGAGGCCGGCCGCCCTGAGTCCGAGGCCGGCCGCCCAGAGGCCGAAGCAGCCCGGACCGGAGCCGGGGGTCCCGCGGATCGACCGGCCGCGGACAGCCGATCGGCCGGCGGGCTCACGGTGATCGCCGTGCCGCCGGGCCGGCGTAAGGGCGGTGGACGCCGGGCCACCGCCCCCGAGACCGGGCTGCCGCCGTGGCCGGGCCGGCTGCCGAAGCCGGCCCCCGCGGTCGTGCCGCTGCAGCCGCTGGCCGCGGTGGTGATCGACGGCAACGGCACGCCGGTCGGCGTCAGCGCCCGGCTCGAACTGACCGGTGAGCCGGCGGCGCTGATGGTGGAGCGAGGCACCCCGATCGAGATCAGCGGCTGGGCCGGGCCGTGGCCGGTCGACGAGCGCTGGTGGGCCACCGGCGAGAGCCGCCGCCGGGCCCGCTTCCAGCTGGCGCTGGCCGACGGCCGGGCGTTGCTGCTGGTGCTGACCGGCGGCCACTGGGCGGTGGAGGCCATCTATGACTGAGACAGGGGGCGGGAATGGGCTTCCATAACCCGAAGATGTCCTGGTCCCAGCTGGAGAAAACGCTCTCCGGGAAAGCCGAGCGGCCGAGCGGCGAGAAGAAAGAGCCGGGCCGGACCTGGCAGATCGGCCGGGACGACGGAGCGGCCCATCCCGTTGTCGATCCGCTGGCGGTGGACGCCGACGGTGGGGACTCGCCCGCCTACAGCCGTAAGCGGCAGCCCTACCAGGCGCCCGCGCTGGTGCGCTCCGAGAGCGGCGTTCCCTATGCCGAGCTGCACTGTCACACCAACTTCAGCTTTCTCGACGGGGCCAGCCATCCCGAGGAACTGGCCGAGGAGGCGGCCCGGCTCGGCTTGACCGGGCTCGCGGTCACCGACCACGACGGCTTCTACGGTGTGGTCCGCTTCTCGCAGGCCGCTCGCGAGCTCGGCCTGCCGACGATCTTCGGGGCCGAGCTCTCCCTCGATCTGACCAAGCCGCAGAACGGGGAACCGGACCCGGCGGGCCGGCACCTGCTGGTTCTCGCGCACGGGCACGAGGGATACGCCCGCCTGGCCCGGACCATCTCGCGTGGCCAGTTGGCCGGTGGGGAGAAAGGCAAGCCGCAATACGGTGACCTGGAGGACATCGCCGCGGTGCTGCGCGACCACGTGCTGGTTCTGACCGGATGCCGGAAGGGAAGCGTCCCGAGGGCACTGACCACCGGTGGGATCGAGGCGGCGGCCTACGAGCTGGACCGCCTGGTGCGCCTCTTCGGCCGGCCCAACGTCGCGGTGGAGCTGACCAGCCACGGCAACCCGGATGACGACGACCGCAACGACGCCCTTCACGCGCTGGCGAGGAGTCGAGGGCTGGCGGTGGTCGCCACCAACAACGTGCACTACGCGGTCCCGGCCCGGCGGCGGCTCGCCACCGCGGTGGCCGCGGTCCGGGCCCGGCGCAGCCTCGACGAGATCGACGGCTGGCTGCCCGCCGCCGGCACCGCTCACCTGCGCAGCGGCGAGGAGATGGCCCACCGGTTCGCGGCGTATCCGGAGGCGGTGGCGAACGCCGCGATGTTCGGTGAGGACCTCGCGTTCGATCTGAATCTGGTCGCCCCCAAACTGCCGGACTTCCCGATCGAGCCGGGCCACACCGAGATGAGCTGGCTGCGGAAGCTGACCATGGAGGGCGCCCTCGAACGGTACGGGCCGCCGGCGGCGCACCCGAAGGCCTACGAGCAGATCGAGCGCGAGCTGCGGATGATCGAGGAGCTGAACTTCCCGGGCTACTTCCTGGTCGTCTACGACATCGTCAAGTTCTGCCGGGACAACAAGATCTATGCGCAGGGCCGGGGCTCGGCGGCGAACTCGGCGGTCTGTTACGCGCTGCGGATCACCAATGTGGACGCGGTCCATTACGACCTGCTTTTCGAGCGGTTCCTCGCGCCGGAGCGGGACGGGCCGCCGGACATCGACGTGGACATCGAGTCGGACCGGCGCGAGGAGGTCATCCAGCACGTCTACCGGTTGCACGGCCGGGAGCACACCGCCCAGGTCGCCAACGTGATCTCCTACCGGCCCCGGTCGGCGGTCCGGGACATGGCCAAGGCGTTCGGTTTCTCGCCCGGCCAGCAGGACGCCTGGAGCAAGCAGATCGACCGGTGGGGGAGTGTCGCGACCGTCGACGTGGAGGAGATCCCGGAGCAGGTCGTCGCGTTCGCGAACCAGCTGCAGACCTTCCCCCGGCACCTGGGCATCCACTCCGGCGGCATGGTCATCTGCGACCGGCCGATCATCGAGGTCTGCCCGGTGGAGTGGGGCCGGATGCCGGGCCGCACGGTGCTGCAGTGGGACAAGGACGACTGCGCGGCCATCGACCTGGTCAAGTTCGACCTGCTCGGGCTCGGCATGCTGTCCGCGCTGCACTACGCCTACGACATGATCGAGTCCGATCTGGACATCAGCACGATGCGGCTGGACGACGACGAGGTCTACGTAATGCTGTGCCGGGCCGACTCGGTCGGCGTCTTCCAGGTGGAGAGCCGGGCCCAGATGGCGACGCTGCCCCGGCTCAAGCCGACGGAGTTCTACGACCTGGTCGTCGAGGTGGCTCTGATCCGGCCCGGCCCGATCCAGGGCGGCTCGGTGCACCCCTTCATCCGCCGGAAGAACGGGCTCGAGGAGATCACCTTCCCGCATCCGCTGATGCGCAACGCGCTGGAGAAGACCCTCGGCGTGCCGCTCTTCCAGGAGCAGCTCATGCAGCTGGCGATCGACGTCGCCGGCTTCGACGCGGGCGAGGCCGATCAGCTCCGCCGGGCGATGGGCTCGAAGCGTTCGGTGGAGAAGATGGAAGAGATCAAGACGCGGCTGTACGAGGGTATGGCCGAGCGGGGGATCACCGGCGAACTGGCGGACGATCTCTTCCTGAAGCTCTCCGCCTTCGCCAGCTACGGTTTCCCGGAAAGCCACGCCATGAGCTTCGCCTACCTGGTGTACGCGAGCGCCTGGCTCAAGCGTTACCACCCGGCCGCGTTCTGCGCGGCGTTGCTGAACGCCCAGCCGATGGGCTTCTACTCGCCGCAGTCGCTGGTCGACGACGCGCGGCGGCACGGGGTCGAGGTGCGCCGGCCGGACATCAATCTGAGCGATGCCGCCGCCACCCTGGAGTCCACGCCGGTGACGAGGTGGGGGTCGCTTCCCGACGAGCCGCCGCACGCGTGGGGGCTGGGTGGGCCGGCTGTTCGGCAGGGGCTGGCCAGCATTCGCACCATCGGGGATGAGCTGGCCGGGACCATCGAGGCGGAGCGGCGAGCCAATGGGCCGTATCGCAGCATGACCGATCTTTCCCGGCGTACCGGATGTGGGACCGCTCATCTGGAAGCTCTCTCCACCGCCGATGCCTTCGCGGGTTTCGGTCTTTCGCGCCGTGAGGCGCTCTGGGCGGCCGGGGCCGCCGCGCAGGACCGGCCGGACCGGTTGCCGGGGACGGTGACCGGGACCGACGCGCCGACGCTGCCGGGGATGGACGAGGTGGATCGGCTGCGGGCGGACGTGTGGGCGACCGGGCTGTCGCCGGAGGCGCATCCGGCGCAGTTCCTGCGGGGGGAGTTCGAGCGGGTCGGCGCGTTGCCGATCGCGCGGCTCGGGGGCGTCGAGGCCGGCACCCGGATCCGGGTGGGCGGGATCGTCACGCACCGGCAGCGGCCGGCGACCGCGGGCGGGGTGACGTTCGTGAACCTGGAGGACGAGACCGGGATGTTGAACGTGACCTGCTCGCCGGGGCTGTGGCAGCGGTATAGGCGGGTGGCGCGGACCAGTTCGGCGCTGATCGTGCGCGGCCGGCTGGAGAAGGCGGAGGGGGTGCTCAACCTGGTCGCGGACCGGCTCGACGCGGCCACCCCGCCGGTGACGCCGGCGTCCCGCGACTTCCGGTGATGAGTCGGTATTGTCCGCTTTTTCCGATACGAAAAGCGGGGACAGCGCACCATGCTCAGCACCATCGCGGGTCTCACGGCGGCCGCCGCCGTTCTTGCCGCCGGTCCGGCGGCGCCGAGGGACCATCAGGGGTACGGCGAGACGAAGCTGACGCTCAGTTATCTGGCGGACGCCGGCTTCGCGCGGGCGGTCAAGCTCGAGTGTGATCCGGCCGGCGGTGGGCACCCGCAGCCCGATCAGGCGTGCGCGGAGCTGGCACGGGTCAATGGGGATGCGGGCCGGATCGAGCCGGGCCACAGCGCGTGCTTCCTGATCTACGCGCCGGTCACCGCCGAGATCACCGGCACGTGGCACGGCGCCACGGTGACCTGGAGTCACAAGTTCGGCAACATCTGCGAGATGCGGCGGGCAACCGGTGACCTCTTCACCTTCTGAGGCAGGCGTTCCCGGTAACCCGTAGCGGGGGCCGATACGCTGCCGGAGTGGAAACCGCATCGACGCGCACGGCCCGACCGCTCGTCAACGCCCGCACCGCCGCCGTCTGGGCGGTGCTGCACCGTGAGCTGGAGCAACACGAGGGGCGAGAGCTGACCGTCCTCGACGTCGGCGGCGGGACGGGTGGGTTCGCCGTGCCGCTCGCCCTCGCCGGGCACGCGGTCACCGTGGTCGACGCCAGCCCGGACGCGCTGGCCGCACTCACCCGCCGGGCCGCCGACGCGGGCGTGGCCGCGCGCGTGCGTGCCGTGCAGGGCGACGGCGACGCGCTCGCCGGCCTCGTCGAACCGGGCAGCGTCGATCTCATCCTCTGCCACGCGGTGCTCGAGGTGGTCGATCAGCCGGCCGACGTGGTCGCCGCGGTGGTGGCGGCGCTGCGCCCGGGCGGCGCGGTCAGCGTGCTGGTCGCGAGCCGCGCGGCGGCCGTGCTCGGGCGGGCCGTCAACGGGCATCTGCGGTCGGCGCTGGCGCTGGTCAACGACGCGGACGGGCACGCCGGCGCGCGCGACACGCTGCGCCGCCGCTACGACGCGGAGACCGCTGAGGCTCTCCTGCGCTCGGCGGGGCTCGAGGTGGAGCAGACCCATGGCGTACGCGTTCTGGCCGATCTCCTGCCGGCCGCGGTCGTCGAGGAGGACCCGCAGGCGCTGCTCGACCTCGAACTGGTGCTGTCCTCCCGGCCGCCGTTCCGCGACATCGCCTCCCAGCTGCACCTGTTCGCGCGCCGCCCGCGGTCGTGACCGACGATCAGCTGCCGGCGTCGGCCTTCGCGACGGTGCGTCCCGCCTACGGGTCGGGCAGCCTGGCCGACCTGATGCCGGGCGTCGCCGCGGCGCTCGGGGTGCCGGGCACGGCCGACGTGCTGGACCTGGGACTGGACGGCGTCGACCGGGTTGCCGTGCTGCTGGTCGACGGTCTCGGCGCCTACCAACTGCCGATCGCCACGGCGTACGCGCCGATCCTGGCCGATCTCGCGGCCGGGTCGCGCACGCTGACCGCGGGTTTCCCGTCGACCACGCCGGTCAGCCTGGTCAGCCTCGGGACCGGGGCGCTGCCGGGGGCGCACGGGGTGCTCGGCTTCACCGTGCGCCGGCCCGACGGGTCGATCCTCAACCACATCTTCTGGGACGACGAACCGGATCCGCGCAGCTGGCAGCCGGTGCCGACGATCTTCGAGCGGTCGGTTGCGGCGGGCGTGCCGGTCACGGTGGTCAACCGGCCGGAGTACGCCGGAAGCGGCCTGAGCGTGTCCGCGAATCGGGGCGGGACGTACTCCGGCGCCGCGGATGCCGACGAGTTGGCCGCCGGGATGCTCGCGGCGCTGTCGGCCGGCCCGGGCATCGTCTACGGCTACCACCCCGACCTCGACAAGGCCGGCCACGCCACCGGGGTCGACTCGGATCCCTGGCGAACCGCCGCCACCGAGTTGAACGTGCTCCTCGACCGCCTCGTGCACGGCCTGCCGCCACGGTCGGCGCTGCTGCTCGTGGCCGACCACGGTCAGCTGAACGTCCCGCCCGACGGCCGCATCGACATGGCCGACATTCCGGAACTGTCGGAAGGTGTGGTGGCGGTGGCCGGCGAGCCCCGGGTCCGCTATCTGTACGCGTCGCCCGGCGCCGAGGCCGACGTGATCGCCACCTGGAAGGGCGTCTTCGGCGCCTCCGCCTGGGTGCTGAGCAGGGCGGAAGCGATCGACGCAGGGCTGTTCGGCCCGGTGCCCGCCGACCATCAGGACCGCATCGGCGAGATCGTGGTGATCTGCCGCGACCGTGCAGTCTCCCTGGCCACCGGGTGGGAGCCCGAAATCATCGGCAAGCTGGTCGGCTACCACGGCGCGCTGACCGCCGCCGAGATGACCGTGCCCCTGCTGATCGCGCGCTGACCTTTTTTGTCAGAGGGTCCGGCTAGGGTCCCTTCCGTGGGACGAAGTCAGGTGGTGCCCCGGGGCCGTGACCCGCGGTTCGGGCCGGAGGCCGACGACACGGGGTGCACGATCCTGCACGTCGACATGGATGCGTTCTTCGCGTCGGTGGCCGTCCGTTCCCAGCCCGAGCTGCGCGGCAAGCCCGTGGTCGTGGGTGGGGTCGGGCCGCGCGGGGTGGTCAGCTCGGCCAGCTACGAGGCGCGCCGCTACGGGGTGCGCAGCGCCATGCCCACCGCGCGAGCCCGGGCCCTGTGCCCGGCGGCGATCTTCCTGCCGGTCGACGGCCCGTCCATCACGGCCGCCTCCCGGGCGGTCATGGCGATCTTCCGGGACGTGACGCCCCTGGTCGAGCCGCTCTCCTCGGACGAAGCGTTCCTTGACGTTGCGGGCGCGCAGCGACTGCTCGGCCGGCCCGCCGAGATCGCCCGGCAGATTCGCGAGCGGATGTCCGCCGAGCAACAGCTGACCTGCTCAGTGGGGGTCGCGCCGACCAAGTTCGTGGCCAAGCTCGGGTCGACCCGGGCCAAACCCGACGGCATGCTGGTGATCCCGGCCGGCCTGGTGCTCGACTTCCTGCACCCGCTGCCGGTCGACGCGCTCTGGGGCGTGGGGGAGCGGGCCGCCGAGACGCTGCGCCGGCTCGGCCTCACCACCGTGGGTGAGCTGGCCCAGGCGCCGTTCGGCATGCTGCGCCGGGCGGTGGGTGAGGCGTCGGCCGCCCACCTGCACGAGCTGTCCTGGGGGCGGGACCCGCGCCGGGTCACCCCGGAGCATGTGGAGAAGTCGATCGGCGCCGAGATGACCTTCGATACCGATGTGGCCGACCCGGGTCTGATCCGGCGGAGCCTCCTCGGCCTCGCCGAAAAGGTCGGCGCCCGGCTGCGCGCGAGCGGCCAGGTGGGCCGCACGGTGGCGATCAAGGTGCGGCTCGCCGACTTCCGCACCGTCAACCGATCTCGCACCGTGGCGGCGAGCACCGATGTGGCCCGGGAGATCTTCGAGACCTCATGGGCGCTTTTCGAGGCACTTGCGGCAACTGATCACATTCGTCTGGTTGGTGTGCGAGTGGAGGGTCTGACCGATGCGGCCACCACATCCCGGCAGCTCACCCTCGGCGAACCGGACCGCGGCTGGCGCGAGGCGGAGGCGGCGGCGGACGCTGTTGCGGCCAAGTTCGGCGGCGCAAGAGTGGGTCCAGCCAGTCTTTTGGGACGAAGCGATCTCCGTCGCACCGAAAATCACCCCCAGCGGACGGTCGTCCCGCTTTCCGAGCCGCCAACCCCCTCGTAGACTTGCTCGGTAAGGCAGCCCGACGGCTGTCCCGCGCCACCTACCTGTTTCACCCCGACCCCTGAAGGTCGGACATGCGCCCGGGGAGGAATGCCGTGCCGCTCTCGGATCACGAGCAGCGGCTGTTCGATCAAATCGAGCGGTCGCTTGCCGAGGACCCCAAGTTCGCCTCGGCTGTGCGGGCCAACGACCCGCGTTTCCATGCACGGCGCCGACTCCTCGTCGCCGCTTTCGTGATCATCCTTGGTCTGGCCCTCGTCGTCTACGGAACGGTGAGTAGCAACACGCTGCTCGGCGTCGGTGGCTTCGTGGTGATGCTCGGCTCGGCCGCCTTCGCGATGCAGTCCCGTCGCAAGGTCAACGCGCCCGATCTCCACGCGGTCGGAGGCACGGCCAGCCGCCGCACACGGCAGACGCGAAAGGCCGGATTCATCGATCGGCTCGAGGACCGGTGGCGTCAGCGTCCGGAGGGTCACCGCTGACGGCGCTCAACGACTGAGCGCCCAACCTGAACAACGCCGGCGCCCGCACCAGCGGGCGCCTGCGACCGGCAGATGGCGGCCTCCGGCCGCCATCGCCGTTTCTCCATTCCCCCACGCCCTAACGCCATCCTTCTCCCGGACAGAGCCGGCCTTCGGCCGCCGCAGGGCCGCAGCACCCGGCCGCCGCAGGGCCGCCGCGCCCTGCCGCCGCAGGGCCGCCGCGCCCGGCCGCCGCAGGGCCGCCGCGCCCGGCCGCCGCAGGGCCGCAGCCCGGCCGCCGGCTCTCAGTGCGGCGGTGGTTGATTACTCCGCGCGCAACGGTGGCCAGGCGTCCAGGACCTCGCCGTGGCGGAGGCCGCCGGATTCGGCGATGTGCTCGAACCACGCCGCGCACTCCGGGACGGTGTTGATCTGCGCGGCGGCTTCCTCGGCCTCGGCCCGGCTGCGCCACACCGGCACATCCACCCAGGTGCCGTCGTCCTCCCTGGTCAGGCAGGCCGGGAACCGCGCCCGCAGCGCGGCCAGCATCGCCGGGCGGTCGGCGACCAGCTTCGCCTCGGCACCCGCACGAACGGTGAAACGGGCGAACTCCACGGTTGTCGTCACACGCGGGACACTAGAGACCCTTCGGTGCCCGGGTCCGACGGGTTATGCGAGTCGACTGCCAACTTCGTTGAAATCGGGGTCTCCACGGCATTCGAGACCCCGATTTCAAGGAAACCGGCGTTACTCCGGCCGCGAAAGATCTCCAGGCGCCGCCTACGACAATTCGGGGGGCCGAGCGTTGATCGAGATGCGGTACACGAAGTGGGGCGGCAAGCGGCACTGGCGGTTTGTGGCCGAGCCGCTGGGCAGCGACGAGCACGGCTGGTGGTACGGCTGCCCGGCCGGCACGTCGATGCGCCGCGGCCTCGAGGAGCCGGTCATCGTCGACTACGACTTCATCGTGCTGGTGCCGGTCGCGGGCTGGTGGATCGCGTCCTGGAACGGCGAGGGCCACCGCAACGTCGCCGTCTACGTCGACGTGACCACCGAGCCGGTCCGGGTGGACGGCCTGGTCGAAGCGGTCGACCTCGACCTCGACGTGATCCGCCTCCGGGACGGCGGGGTGGAGCTGCTGGACGAGGACGAGTTCGAGGAGCACCAGGTCCTCTACGGCTACCCGGCCGAGGTGATCACCCAGGCCCGGGCGAGCGCCGACGAACTCCTCGAGATGATCGCCCAGCGCCACGAGCCGTTCGGCGAGGCCGGCGACGCCTGGCTGGCCCGCTTCGTGACCAGCCGCTGACGGCTGCCTGCGGGCGGGGGCGGCCGGGCCGTTGACCGCGGTTTATCGGTGGTCGGCCGCTGACGGCTGCCTGCGGGCGGGGGCGGCCGGGCCGTTGCCCGCGGTCCATCGGCGGTCGGGAGATGCGCGAAGCGCCACCCCCGCGAGCAGGGGTGGCGCTTCTGCGATCGTTCGCCGGTGCGGGCCGTCAGCGGCGGCCCGGGAGCAGGCGGAGGGGGCTGAAGCGGGCCATCGCGTCGCGGAAGCGGCCCGAGACGTTGACCGTGCGGGCCGAGGCCTCGGCCAGGCCGAGCCGCCACCGCAGCAGCACCGACGGAGGCAGCAGAACGGCGGCGATCCGCGTGCGGCGGGTGGCCGAGAGGGACAGCCCCTTGCGGACGTTCCCGAGCGCCGCCGTCAGCTCCCCGCCCTGCATCGGCTGGCGGGCGTAGCGCGCCCGTTCCTCCGCCGTGCCGAGCAGTGTGGCCGAGGCGGCCGGGTCCTCGAGCAGGACCGCGTCCTGGATCAGCCGTTGCGCGGTGACCCGTGGCGTCTCGGCCGGATCGACCGGGATCCGGAAGTCGACCATGGTGTCGAGGAGCTCTTCCCAGGCGGCGTGCGCGTCCTGCCGGGCCTGCACCGCCTCGGGCGTCACCACGATGTCGAGGTTGCCGCCGGTGCCGTCGGTCGCCGAGATGACCTTCGGGGCCCGGGGCACCGTCGCGGCGTGCCGATGGCGGCGCAGCAGGACCCGGCGCAAGGCGGGGATCAGCAGCAACGCGATCAGCAGGGCCACGAGGCCGGCGATCCAGAGAGCGGTCGACGACGTGTTGTCGGTCGAGGTGTCGAAACCGCCGGAGGCAGCCGGGTCGTTACCACCCCGCTCGGCCTGGTCGGCGCCGGGCGCCGCGGCCGACGGGTTCGCTCCGGGCGCCGCCGTGGACGTCGACGACGAGACCGTCGGGGCCGGGGCGTCGGTGTCCGGGGCGTAGTCGGAACGGGCCGCGCCGAGCACGTTCGCCGCCGGGGTGGCGTCGAACGGGATCCAGCCGAAGCCTTGGAAGTAGACCTCGGTCCAGGCGTGCGCATTGCGGTTGGTGATCGACCAGCCGCCCTGGTCGGGGGTGCCGCGGGTGAAGCCGAAAGCGACCCGCGCCGGGATCCCGGCCACCCGGGCCATCCAGGCGAGCGCCGCGGCGTACTGCTGGCAGTAGCCGACCTTGGTGCGCAGGAACGCCGCGATGTCGGAGGCGTTGCCGGCCGACTGGGTGGACAGGCTGTAGCTGAAGCCGTTGTCCTTCGAGAAGTAGTCGTACAGCGCGCGCATCTTGTCGTAGTCGTTGGTCTTGCCCTTGATCAAGCCGGTGACCAGCGCGTTTACTTCGTCGTCAGGCGGGGTGTTGGTGAACTGCGTGCGGAGCGGGTTGTCCTTGCCGAGCGCGTCGGCGGTGCGCAGCTCGGCGGTGGTGTAGGACGCCCGTACGTAATCGAAGGAGTATTTCTTGCCCTTGGTGGTCTGCCGGTTGGAGAAGATCACCTGCTGGTTCGGGTCGAAGGACCAGCCGCCGCCGATGTCACCGATGCGCACCGTGTTCGAGTAGATCGGCAGCATGTTCTGCCGCAGCGCGTCGGTGACCTCGATGGTCGCGCGATATTGCGTGAAGTCGCCGCCGGCAGTGCCGCCACGCGGGTCGGGCAGCCCCCGGTTGACCGAGTTGCCGGCCGGCGTGCGGTTGCCGAAGCCCTGCGTGGTGAGCTGGTCGGCCACCCCGAAGCGCAGGTAGAACGGCTGCTTCTCGCTGGTGGTCAGCTTGAGGAGCTGCTCGGTCTCGTTCTGCTGGAGCTTGCCGGAGAGCGAGGCGAACAGGTTGATCCGGCCGCCACCGCCGCTGCCGCCGGCCCCCTGGCCGAGCCCGCTGCCGCTCTGGGTGATCTGCGAGAGCAGGCCGCCGCTGACGGTCGGGACGATCAGCGGCAGCAGCACCGCCGCGGCCACCCCGACCACGCCGAGCCGGCGACCGGCCGCGGCGAGCGGGGACGGCTCCCAGACGTCGACGTCGCGGCCGTCGCCGGTGAAGCGGCGGCCGAACCGGCGGACCCGGTCGACGTTGTCGGAGACCAGCAGCCACATGAAGCCGACCGCCCCGATGATGAACGGCAGCACCGGGACGCTGTCGACGTAGACCGCGACCGGCACCGAGTAGATCGCCAGCATCGGCAGGCCGGCCAGGGCCGGGCGGCGGACCACCACGGTGAGCAGGTCGACCGCGATCGACACCGAGCCGACGCCGAGCGCCGTGATGAACAGCAGGCCGTCCCGGTCGGGGACGGGCACACCATATGACCGGGTGTCCTGCCCGGCCTGCTGGAACAGCTCGGCGAAGTGGGTGAACGTGGCCGGGCCCGGGATCAGGATCTCGTGACCGCTGGGGAACATCCAGGTCAGCACGAGCAGCAGCACCGCGACCTGGATGACCACCTGCGCCCACACCGGGAACCGCAGGGTGCGGGCCAGCAGGACCGCCCCGGCGATCAGGCCGACCACCAGGATGCAGCGCAGCAGCCAGTTCCACGAGTCGAAGATGGACGAGATCGGCGCGGCCGCGAGCAGCGTGGCCCCGGCCGCGATCACGCCGAGCCGCCTGCGCCCGGTCATCGGATCACTCCGCCGACGGTCTCGGCCATCGCGGCCCGCCAGGCGAACCCGCTGGATCCGCGGGCCGCGGCCGGCCACAGGTTGGGCAGGGTCGCGCCGTGCACCACCGGCACCGAACGCCAGCCGGAGTGCACCAGGGCGAGCGCCGCGGCGGCGTGCTCCCGGTCGGAGTCCGACCGTTCGCCGGTCGTCATCGACACCCAGGTGGAGCTGTCGATGGCGAAGCCGATGCAGGTGGCGCCGTTGCCGCGCAGGCCGGCCAGCAACTCGGCCTCGGCGACGGTCAGCGTGCCGAAGATGCCGATCACCAGACCGCCGTCGGAGCGGCGGCGCACCTGCTCGACGAGGATCGAGATGTCACCGTTCTGGGCGAGCTTCACGTCGGCCAGGGTGTCCAGGATGACGCCCTCACCGGCGGTCTCGGCGGCGTCGATGTCGATGCCGGAGCCGGTGACCAGGCGCAGCTTGTAACCGGCGTGACGCAGGTGCATGGCGATGCTGGCGGTGGCCGACACGGCCCACTCGAAGCTGGCCGTCGGTCCCTCGCCGCGGTGGGCGAAGACCCGGGTGTCCAGCACGACGGTGGCTCGGCTCTCCCACGGCTGTTCCTCACGGCGCACCATCAGCTCACCGGTGCGGGCGGTGGACCGCCAGTGCACCCGGCGCAGGTCGTCGCCGCGGCGGTATTCCCTGGTCGCGGCGTCGTCCTCGCCGTGCACGGCGACCGACCGGGCGCGGCTGTCGCCGGTGCCCGCGTATTCCCCCGCGAGGCGCACCGTAGGCAGCGCGACCACCTGCGGGATGACGGTGAGCCGGTCGACGCTGGGGAACGAGCGGGTCAGCTCGCACAGGCCGAACGGGTCGGTCAGCCGGATGACCAGCGGGCCGATCGGGTAGCGGCCGCGGACGTCGGCCCGCACCGTGTACGCCACCGAGCTGGCCTGGTGCGCGCCGAGCCGCTCCAGGACGACCCGGGGGCGGCTGCCCAGCGCGTACGGCAGTTTGTCCTCCAGCAGCAGGGTGCCGGTGGGCAGGCGGGACATGTTCTGCAGGCGCAGGATGATCCGCGCGCTGGAACCGACCGGCGCCCGGCCGGGCTCGAGCGACCGGGTGCAGGCCAGTTTGTACCGGCTGCGGCCGACGTACGCCGCGGCGAGCAGCGGCAGCGCCGCCAGCAGCACCGCCACCCGCAGCAGGTCACGCTCGCCCAGGACGATCGCCGAGATGCCGGCCGCCGCCGCCGCGGCCAGGAAGGATCGGCCGCGCGTGGTGAGTCCCCGCAAGGCCTCCCGCATGATCAGCGCCCCCGCGGCTCGTACTGGGTGCCGCCGTTGCTCGAGGGACGGGTGTCGTACGGCGAGCGGCTGCGCTCGTGCGGCAGCGGCAGGCGGTGCACGATCTCGGACACGATCGCGTCGGTGGTGCGGCGGTTGAGCTGGGCGTCCGCCGTCGGGATGATGCGGTGCGCGAGGACCGGCACGGCCAGGGTCTGCAGGTCGTCGGGGAGCACGTAGTCGCGGCCCTCGAGCGCGGCGACCGCCTTGGCGGTGCGGATCAGCTGCAGCGTGCACCGCGGGGAAGCGCCGAGGCGGATCTCCGGGGCCTCACGGGTCGCGGTGACCAGCGCGATCGCATATTGCTGGACGGCCTCGGCGGCGTGCACGTCCCGGGCCGCCTGGATCAGCCGGCGGACGGTCGCCGCGTCGGTGACCGAGCGCAGGTCCATCAGCGGGTCGTGGGCGCCGTGGCCGTTGAGCATGGCCAGCTCGGCACGCGGGTCGGGGTAGCCCATCGCGATGCGGGCGGTGAACCGGTCGCGCTGCGCCTCGGGCAGCGGATAGGTCCCCTCCATCTCGATCGGGTTCTGCGTCGCGATCACCATGAACGGCGCCTGCAGCTCGTACGTCGTGCCGTCGACGGTGACCTGGCGCTCCTCCATGCACTCGAGCAGGGCGGACTGGGTCTTCGGCGACGCCCGGTTGATCTCGTCGCCGACCACCAGGTTCGCGAACACGGCGCCCGGCTTGAACTCGAAGTCGCGCGTCTCCTGGTTGTAGACGCTGACGCCGGTCACGTCGCTGGGCAGCAGGTCGGGGGTGAACTGGATCCGGCGCACCGAACAGTCGATGGATCGGGCGAGGGCCTTGGCGAGCTTGGTCTTGCCGACGCCCGGCACGTCCTCGATCAGCAGATGGCCCTCGGCGAGCAGCACGGCCAGGGCCAGCCGGACCGTCGCGCTCTTGCCCTCGATGACCTGCTCGATGTTCGCCATGATGGCAGAAGTGGCGATGCGGAATTCGTCGCCGGTCATCGGTCCACCGGGCTCGTCCCAGGTCGGGGTTGTCACGGGCCTCCTCCAAGTCGTTCCTGCCGCGTATTCAGCGGCTCCGGCGCCGCATAAATAGGGCAGCGAAGGGGTGCGCGGGCTGTGGAGCACGCGCCCGTCCCCACAGGTTAGCCCGATCACACCAACTCGCCGAGTGCCGCCGTCGGCGGCCATTCGACGACCGTCAACCGGACACGAATATCGGATAGGTAAAGAATCAGACATCGGTCTAGTTACATTTCCCGATCTTCAGACAGAGTCAGCCATCGACGGGCCACGCAAGTGCGGCCCGGCCGAGAGGGGCTTGACTTGAGACCGTTATCCGTACCGTCCGTGACCCGGCGGGTAGGGGCGGCGACCGCAGGCGTGTTTTTGCTGGCCGGGCTGTTGCCGGCAACCGCCCAGGCCGCACCCGATCCGGGGAAGGGGGCGGCGAAGGCGACCGATAGCAAGAAAGACCAGCGTCGCGCCGACTACGACAGCCGAGAAAGCCTCGAGGGTGCCCCAGCGGCCGCCTCCCTGGCTCGCTCGAGTGTTCCGCAGACGAACACCGCGGCGGCGAACAAGCTGCGTGACGCGCTCGGTGTGCAGGGCATCGTCGACATGAACAAGTCGACCGGGACGCCGCGCCGGGTTGCCCGCCTCGACGGGTTCCTCACCGTCGCGAGCAAGCAGAAGCCCGAGAAGATCGCCCGGGACTACCTGGCCGCGCACGCCGACGTCTTCGGTCTCGACGCGGCCACGCTGGCGAACCTCAGCCTGCGCCAGGACTACGTCGACGTCGAGGGCACCCACCACCTCAGCTTCGTGCAGACCGTGGGTGGCATCCCGGTGTTCGGCAACGGGCTCAAGGCCCACGTCACCAAGTCCGGCCAGCTGGTGCAGGTCGACGGCTCGCCGCTCAAGGCGCTGCCGGCGGCGGCCGGCGCGGCCAAGGTGACCGCGGCCGGCGCGCGGGCGGCCGCGGTCAAGGATGTCTTCGGCAAGTCCACCGCGAAGGTCGTCAAGTCTTCTCCCAGCACGGCGACCTTCTCCGACGGCGGCAACGCCAGGCTGGTCTACTTCCAGGCCGCCGGCGGTCCCCGCCTGGCCTGGCAGACGATCGCGGTCGACGAGGGCTACGTGCACGTGGTGGACGCGGCCAGCGGCGAGATCCTGTACCGGCAGAACACCACCGAGTCCGACTCCGGACTGGCCTGGACGAACTACCCGGGCGCGCCCAAGGGCGGCACCCAGAAGAAGGTCGACCTCAGCAAGTGGCTGCCGAACAACTCGCCGTGGCTCGCCGGTAACGTCGCGCACGTCTATTCCGACGTCAACGACGACAACGTCGCGAACCCCACCGAAGAGGTCAAGCCGTCCGGGAAGAAGAGCTTCGCCTACCCGTTCACCGACTTCTCGGCGACCGTGGGCGGCAACTGCTCGGCGCAGTACAAGTGCTCGTGGGACCCGAACACGCCGAACTCGTGGCAGGTCAACCGCGAGCAGAACGCGGTCCAGATGTTCAACTTCCTGGGCACCTGGCACGACCACCTGCTGGCCAAGCCGATCGGCTTCACCCGCACCGCCGGCAACTTCGAGGCGGTCGACGGCGACGCCGTGCAGGCCCAGTCGGACGACGGCGCGAACACCGCGGACGGCCTGCCCGACGGCAACCACGTCGACAACGCCAACATGAACACCCCGCCGGACGGCACTCCGCCGACCATGCAGATGTACCTGTTCCTGCCGGACGACCTGTTCATCGCCGGCAACTCCGGCGACGAGTCCGACATCGTCTACCACGAGTACACGCACGGCCTGTCCAACCGGCTCGTGGTCGACGCGAACGGCAACTCCACGCTGGGCGACGTCCAGGCCGGCTCGATGGGCGAGGCCTGGAGCGACTGGTACGCGATGGACTACCTGATCAACGAGGGCCTCGAGAAGGACACCTCGGCGATCGGCGACGTCCTGGTCGGCAAGTACGTCACGGCCGGCACCACGATCCGCAGCGAGCCGCTCGACTGCACCGTGGACGCCCCCGCGACGGTCTGCCCCGGCACGGCCCTGTCGGGCCCCGGCGGTTACACCTACGGCGACTTCGGCCGGGTCTACCCGTTCGGCCCGGAGGTGCACGCCGACGGTGAGATCTGGGCGCAGACCCTGTGGGACCTGCGCAAGGCGATCGGCAGCAAGCAGGCCGAGTCGCTGGTGACCCGGGCCATGGAGCTCTCCCCGGAGAACCCGTCCTTCCTGGACGAGCGCAACTCGATCCTGGCGGCCGACCGGGTGGTCTACAACGGCAAGCTGTCGGCGACGATCTGGAAGGTGTTCGCCAAGCGCGGCATGGGCTACTTCGCCGCCGCGCTGGACGGCAACGACGCCGCGCCGGTCGAGGACTTCTCGGTGCCGCCGGCGGCGAACACCCCGAAGGGCGCGCTCACCGGCAAGGTCAGCGACCAGGACACCGGCGGCCCCGCTGCCGGCCTGACCGTCGGCTTCGGCGGCCACGCCTCCGGCTTCGCCGGTGACCTCGAGGCCACCACGGCCGCGGACGGCACCTACACGATCTCCGGGATCATTCCGGGGACGTACGCCAAGGTCTTCGCCCGTGGCGCCGGTTACGACCAGCAGGTCGCCACGCTGTCCATCCCCTCGCACACGGTCCGCAAGGACTGGGTGGTCCGCAAGGACTGGGCGGCTTCCAGCGGTGGCGGCACGGTGGTCGACTTCAGCGGCCCGGACTACACGCCGTACGCGTGCGGCCCGGTCAAGCTGATCGACCAGTCGCAGAGCTCCGGCTGGGGCTCGGACGTCGCCGACGGCGGCCAGTGGATCATCCTGCAGCTGTCGGGCCAGGTGAACATCTCCGATCTGGTGATCAACCCGTCCGCGACCTGCGGCGACGACGAGACCGCTTCGACCGGTGGCTACCGGGTGGAGACCTCGGTCGACGGCACGACCTGGACCGCGGCGGCGTCGGGCACGTTCCCGAACGGCACCGTCACGCCCACCTCGGTCGCGCTGGCCGCGGGCACCGGCACCGGCGTGGAGTACGTCCGGTACACGATGATCACGACCCAGGGCCAGGACGCCGGGCTCTGCCCGGCCGACCAGCCGCCGGCGTACTCAGGTTGTGTCTTCCAGGACTCGACCGAGCTCGCCGTCTACGGAGGCGCTGCCTAGCAGCACGAGTGATACCGGTCGCCGTCGAGAGGCGGCGGCCGGTATCATGCACGCATGGCCCGGCCGAACCTGCTTCTTAGCCGGCCGTGCTGCCCCTGCTTTTAGAAGGCCCCGACGCCGATAGACGCGGGCACAGCACGGCGAACCCCTCCTGCGTGAGGGGTTTTTTCGTGCCCATCGACTGATTGAGATGCCGACACCATGAGCGAGTCCGAGACACCGCGGTTCCGTTACACGGCCGCGCTGGCCAACGAGATCGAGCCGCGCTGGCAGGCCTGGTGGGCCGAGCACGGGACGTTCCACGCGCCGAACCCGTCCGGTGAGCTGGCCGACCCGGCGCATCCGCGGGCCGGCGCGCCCAAGCTGCACGTGCAGGACATGTTCCCGTACCCCTCGGGCTCGGGTCTGCATGTCGGTCATCCGCTCGGGTATATCGGCACCGACAGCTACACCCGCTACAAGCGGATGGCCGGCTTCAACGTCCTGCACCCGATGGGCTTCGACGCCTTCGGCCTGCCCGCCGAGCAGTATGCCGTGCAGACCGGCACCCACCCGGCGGTGACCACGGCCGCGAACGTGGAGCGCTACAAGGGCCAGCTGACCCGCCTGGGCCTGGCCTACGACGAGCGCCGCACCTTCGCCACCACCGACCCGGACTACTACCGCTGGACCCAGTGGATCTTCCTGCAGGTCTTCAACTCCTGGTACGACGAGAAGATCCGCAAGGCCCGTCCGATCGACGAGCTGATCGCCGAGCTGGAGGCCGGCACCCGGCCGACCCCGGAGCAGCCGTGGGCGCTGATGTCTCCGCTGGAGCGCCGCAAGCTGATCGACGACCACCGCCTGGCCTACATCAGCGAGGCGCCGGTCAACTGGTGCCCGGGCCTGGGCACCGTGCTGGCCAACGAGGAGGTCACCCCGGACGGGCGCAGCGAGCGGGGCAACTACCCGGTCTTCAAGCGCAGCCTGAAGCAGTGGATGATGCGGATCACCACGTACGGCGACCGCCTGATCGAGGATCTGGACACGCTGGACTGGCCGGAGCCGGTCAAGATGATGCAGCGCAACTGGATCGGCCGTTCGCGGGGCGCGCACGTCGACTTCCCGGTGGGCGGCGAGAAGATCACCGTCTTCACCACCCGGCCCGACACCCTGTTCGGGGCGACCTACATGGTGCTGGCGCCCGAGCACGAGCTGGTCGACCAGATCGCGCCGGCCGAGTGGCCCCCGGGGACAAATCGGGCATGGGTGGGCGGTCATGAGGATCCGGCCACCGCAATTGCCGCATATCGGGCCGATGCTGCCGCCAAGACCGACGAGGAGCGCACCGAGTCGAAGGTGAAGACCGGCGTCTTCACCGGCGCCTTCGCGACCAACCCGGTCAACGGCGCGAGCATCCCGGTCTTCATCGCCGACTACGTGCTGGCCGGCTACGGCACCGGCGCGATCATGGCGGTGCCCGGCCAGGACGAGCGGGACTGGGAGTTCGCCGAGGTCTTCGAGCTGCCGATCATCCGTACGGTGAAGGCGCCTGATGATTGTGAAGGTCCTTTCACCGGTGACGGACCGGCGATCAACAGCGACTGGCTGGACGGCAAGGAGGTCGCCGAGGCCAAGGCCGCGATGATCGCCTGGCTGGAGCAGCACGGCCATGGCCGGGGCGCGACCACCTACCGGCTGCGCGACTGGCTGTTCAGCCGGCAGCGCTACTGGGGTGAGCCGTTCCCGATCGTCTACGACGAGACCGGGCTGCCGATCGCCCTGCCCGACGCGATGCTGCCGGTGGTGCTGCCGGACGTCGACGACTTCTCGCCGCGCACCTTCGACCCGGACGACGCGAACAGCGAGCCGGAGACGCCGCTGTCGCGCAAGAAGGACTGGGTCAACGTCGAGCTGGACCTGGGTGACGGTCTGAAGTCGTACACCCGGGAGACCAACACCATGCCGCAGTGGGCCGGCTCCTGCTGGTACGAGCTGCGCTACCTGGACCCGCACAACTCCGCCGAGATGGTCGGCAAGGAGAACGAGGCCTACTGGATGGGCCCGCAGCGCGACGGCGAATCCGGCGGCGTCGACCTGTACGTCGGCGGCGTCGAGCACGCCGTGCTGCATCTGCTCTACTCCCGCTTCTGGCACAAGGTGCTGTACGACCTGGGTCACGTCTCGTCGTTCGAGCCGTTCCGGCGGCTGTTCAACCAGGGCTACATCCAGGCGTACGCGTTCCGCGACGCCCGGGGCATGATCGTGCCCGCCGACGACGTGGTCGAGCGCGACGGCAAGTGGTTCCTGGGCGAGCAGGAGGTCGTCCGCGAGTACGGCAAGATGGGCAAGGGCCTGAAGAACGTCGTCACTCCCGACGAGATGTGCGACGAGTACGGCGCCGACACCTTCCGCGTCTACGAGATGGCCATGGGCCCGCTGGACGTCTCCCGCCCGTGGGACACCCGCGCGGTGGTCGGGGCGCAGCGCTTCCTGCAGCGGGTCTGGCGCCTGGTCGTCGACGAGGAGACCGGTGACGTCCGCGTCACCGGCGACGCGCTGGACCCCGGTGTGAAGAAGCACCTGCACCGCACCATCGCCGGGGTCCGCGAGGACATGGACGAGCTGCGCTTCAACACCGCGATCGCCAAGCTGATCGAGCTGACGAACGCGCTGACCCCGCTGCCGGTCGCGTCCCGCGAGGCGGTGGAGCCGCTGGTGCTGATGACCGCGCCGTTCGCGCCGCACCTGGCCGAGGAGCTGTGGCGCAAGCTGGGCCACGACGACACCCTGACCTACGCGGGCTTCCCGGTCGCCGACCCGGCGCAGCTGAAGGCCGAGTCGATCACCTACCCGGTGCAGGTCAACGGGAAGGTGCGCGGCCGGGTTTCCGTCGACCCATCCGCTGATGAAGCGGCTGTCCGGGAGGCGGCCCTGGCTGCGGTCGCCGAGGCGGTCGACGGCCGTACACCCAAGAAGGTCATCGTCGTCGCCGGCCGCATGGTGAGCGTGGTTCTGTAAGAGACGCCGAAAGGGCGCCGCGCATCATTGCGCGGCGCCCTTTTCGTTTCGGTCTACCTAGGCGGCGAGCCGGCGTACGACATAGTTGCTGCCGTAGATCTTGTGCTTGCCGACCCGGGCACCGGTGTGCGGGGAGTCGTACATGTAGCCGCCACCCGCGTAGATGCCGGCGTGGTAACCGTATGAGCCGGACCGGAAGACGATCAGGTCGCCCACCTTGACCTGGCTCTTGGCGACCGCAGTGCCGTACTTCTGCTGCGAGTTCGCCTTGTGCGGCAGCGACTTGCCGACCGCCTTCTTGTAGACGTACTTGGTGAAGCCGGAGCAGTCGAAACGGCTCGGCCCCTCAGCGGCGAACTTGTACAGCGCGCCGGTGTGCTTCTTGGCCTCGGCGAGGATCTTCGCGCCGCCGGCAGTCTTCTTCACGGTGAAGCGGTACGACGACGTGTACTTGACGTTGTAGCCGCCGTTGCCGAGGAAGACCGCGCGGTAGGTGACGCTGGCCAGCGGCTTGGCGTAGAGGTTGACGACGCCCTTGCTGTTGACCTTCGCCGCCGTCCAGGCGGTCCACTTGCCACCCCGGTTGCCCTCGAGCCGGACCCAGCCGGTCGTAACCGGCTTGCCCGTCGCGGGGTTGTAGAAGTAGGCGGTGACCCTTGTCCTCGTGCCGTACGCAACCGTGAGGCTGCTGTGCGAGGTCTTGACTGCGGGGGTGACCTTGGCGGTGGCCTGGACTGCCGTCACGACGGACGTCGTGGCGGCGCTTGCCGCGGTCGGTGCCATGAGCTGACCTGCGCAGAGGCAGAGGCCCAGGGACAGAGCGGCAGTACCGGTGCCGACGGACAGCCGTCGACGCCGGCTCGAGTTGTGCTCGTGCACGGTAAGGGTTTCCCTCCGGCACGCCTGCGAGGTTAGCTGTCGGGTTCGGGCGGGAAGGTGTGCCCGGTCGCTTTCGCGGCTTCACCCCAAGGTCGCCTCGTGTCCCACCACCGGAGCGGGTGGTGGCGAGGCGGACCAGATATGGGTCCCCCGTCCCTGCCCCCGTATGCCTGGTTGTGGTTACACAAGTGCTTGGTCGCGGGATCGGCCCGGGGCAGGGCTCGGCGTGAACCAGATTCGCCGCGAGCCGGTTCGGTGTGAACCGGCGACACCCTTGCTACCTGAAAAATCGAGTGATCGTTGCGCACGATTTCGTCACTCTCCGTGTTTGGCACGCGGACCGGTGTCCATTTTGTTATCTCCGCGAGACAAATGCCATGACGATCGGTAATTTCACAGCTACTGATCGTCCAAGGTTACGGGTGAAACAGAACACACAAAAAATGCCGGTAACCTGCCGTTTCCCGGTCAGAAACGGTTAAGCGGCCGGCGGAGCGCCAACAACTCGACGTAACCGCCGGGTCCGGTACCCTCGCTGGCGTGACGGACGGGAAGATGCCCCTGCGGGCCAAGGTCGCAACCTCGGTGTCGAAGACCGCGGCTGCGCTGTCGCGGGCCGCGGGCCGCGGCGACGGCTCGGTCATCGGCGGCTGGATCGGCCTCAAGATCGATCCTGAGCTGCTGAACCACCTGGCCGGCGGCCGGGCGATCGCGCTGGTCTCAGGCACCAACGGAAAGACCACCACGACCCGGCTGACCGCGGCCGCGCTCGAGGTGATGGGCCGGGTCGCCACCAATTCGTTCGGCGCCAACATGCCCACCGGGCACACGTCCGCGCTCGCCAAGGCCGGCAGCACGCCGTTCGCCGTCCTCGAGGTCGACGAGCACTACCTGGCCCGGGTGATCGACGCCACCGAGCCCCGCGTCGTCGCTCTGCTCAACCTCTCCCGCGACCAGCTCGACCGGGCCAAAGAGGTCGCGATGATGGCCCAGCTGTGGCGCGACGCCCTCGCCAACCACCCCGACGTGCGGGTGGTCGCCAACGCCGACGACCCGATGGTGGTCTGGGCGGCCGAGGGCAGCGGCCATGTCACCTGGTTCAGCGCCGGCCAGCGCTGGCACGACGACTCGTTCGTCTGCCCGCAGAGCGGCCACCCGATCGAGCGCTCCGGCGGTGACTGGTGGTGCGCGGGTTGCCCGCTGCGCCGCCCGCAGCCCCAGTGGCGCGTCGAGGACGAGGGTGTGGTCGACCCGCGCGGCGACTGGCACCTGGTCAAGCTTCAGTTGCCGGGCACGGTCAACCTCGGCAACGCGGCCACGGCGCTCGCGGTCGCGGCCGAGTTCGGGGTTCGCCCGATAGAGGCTCTCCCTCGGCTGGCCACGGTGTCGTCGGTCGCCGGCCGATATGCGCAGGTTGACCGGGACGGACGAAATGTCCGGCTACTTCTCGCCAAGAATCCGGCAAGCTGGCTCGAGGCGTTCGACATGGCCGAGCAGGCACCCACACTGCTCTCCGTCAACGCCCGCGACCCGGACGGCCTGGACACCAGCTGGCTGTACGACGTCGACTTCTCGCCGCTCCGCGACCGCCCGGTGCTGATCACCGGCGACCGCGCCTATGACCTGGCGGTTCGCCTCGAGGTGAACGGTGTGGCGTTCCGGCACGTTAAGACTTTCGACGAGGCGATCCAGGGAGTGCCCGCGGGCCGCCTCGAGGTGATCGCCAATTACACGGCGTTCCAGGACATCCGAGCGGAGTTGGACCGTGTCCTCTGAGAGCACACTGCGCATCGTGTGGATCTACCCCGACCTGCTCTCCACCTACGGCGACCGGGGCAACATGCTCATCCTGGCCCGCCGGGCGGCGGTGCGGGGGATCCCGGTCGAGGCGTACGAGATCCGCTCGGACCAGCCGATGCCGTCCAGCGCCGACATCTACCTGATCGGCGGCGGCGAGGACGGCCCGCAGGCCCTGGCCGCGCAGCGCCTGATCGCCGACGGCGGCGTGCACCGCGCGGTCAACCAGGGCGCCGCGGTGCTGGCCATCTGCGCCGGTTACCAATTGTTCGGTCACTCGTTCTTCGCCAAGGGCACCAAATGCCCCGGACTTGGCCTTCTCGACCTGCACTCCGACCGCGGCGAGACCCGCGCGGTCGGCGAGCTCCGCGGCGACATCGACCCCCGGCTGGGCCTGCCCCCGCTGACCGGCTTCGAGAACCACGGCGGCCGCACCCACCTGGGCCCCGGCGTCTCCCCGCTGGCCCGGGTCACCGCCGGCATCGGCAACGACAGCCAGACCGAGGGCGCCTGGCACGGCAAGATCCTCGGCACCTATTCGCACGGCCCCGCGCTCGCTCGCAACCCAGCTATAGCCGATCTGCTACTGCGTTGGGCGACAGGCGCGGATAGCCTTGCACCCGTTGACGACACCTGGCCCGACCGGTTGCGAAGCGAAAGACTCGCCGCCGCGGGCGCCTGACCAGCACGAATCCAGATCATGAGCCGACGATGAGTTGGGGCGGTAAGCCTGCATGACTGACACCTTGATCGCACCCCCGGCCCCGGTCGAGGCGCTGCCCGCGCCGCAACCGATGGGCTGGAAGCGCCGAATGATCCGCGTCGGAACCCTGGCCGCAGTGGTCGGCGCTCTCGCCGCCGCCGCTGCCCTGCTTCCGCTGCGCGACATCGGCAACGCGATCCTGGACATGGGTCACGCCGCCCCGGTGGCGATCGCCGTGGTCGGCGGCCTGCTCCTCTCGGTCCTGGTGCCGCGTACCGCCATCACCCTCGCCTGCGGCGCCCTGCTCGGCGCGGCCACCGGCGCGATGACCGCCCTGGCCGCCGCGGTGATCGCCGCAACCGCGACGTACTACGCGGGCCGCTGGGCCGGCCGCGGCGCCCTGAACGCCCGCGCCGGCGGCCGCCTGGCCCGCCTGGACGTCTGGCTGAACCGCCGCGGCCTCTCCGCGGTGTTGCTGGTCCGCTTCCTCCCACTGGCCCCGTTCGGCCTGATCGGCTACGCCTACGGCACCACGAGCGTCTGCCGCAAGCGCTACCTCCTGGGCACCACGCTGGCCTCGATCCCGTCCGCGGTGAGCTACGCCGTGATCGGCGCCGCCGTCGCCAACCCGCACGGCATCAACCCGCTGACCCTGGCCCCCGCCGCCATCGGCTTCGCCCTGACGACCACGATCGTCTGGCGCTGGAAGCGCTCCGCCCGCCGCGAAGCCGCCCTGAACCCCGCCTGACCACAGCTCTCCCGAAGGCCCACCGCTGAGCGGTGGGCCTTCACCCATATATAAGAGGTACGCAAGGCCTCTCCCACACCCGCAGCGAGGCCCGCCCCCACCTGCTCATGCCCTGGGTCTTCGCCATCGTGTCCGCTTCCGCGTCGCCGCTCCGGACCGACCCACTCGCGCGTCGCCGGGGTTATCCACAGGCCCGCAGCGCCGGCCGGCCGGATGGGCGAAAGTCTCCGGATGCGATCCATCCCCGCCCCGCACGCCGACGGGCTCGAGTGGGCGATCTTCGACCAGGCGGCCGTGCTGACCACTGCCCAGGCCGGGCGATACCTCAAGCCGGGAACCGTGCGGGGCCATCTCGGCCAGCGCCGGTGGCGACGAATCTGCCGAGGTGTGCTGCTCGCCGAGAACGGCAGGCTGACACGTGATCAGCAATTGTGGGTGGCGGTGCTCGCGGCCGGGCCGGACGCGCGGCTGGCCGGCTCGGCCGCGGCGACGGAGGGTGGCGTCCACGGCCTCCCGGCCGAGCCGATCGACGTGCTCGTGCCCGCGGAACGGAAGCGGAGTGTCGTGCTGCCGCGGTTGCCGCCCGACATGGCCGAGGTTCGCGTGCATCGGACCGCCCTCCTGCCCGAGCACCACCGGCGGACCGGGCGACCGCCGCGCACGACCGTCGCGCGAGCGGTGATCGACGCCGCCGCGTGGGCCCGCGGTGACCACGAGGCGCGTGACCTGATCGCGCGGGCGCACCAGCAGGGCCGGGTCACCGCCGAGGAACTGCGGGCGGTGCTCGACCTCTTCCCGAGGATTCGGCGGCACAGGCTGATCGGCACGGCAATCGCCGACGCCGCCGGGGGTGCCGCCGCCCTGTCGGAGATCGACTTGATCGCGCTGTGCCGCAAGCACCGGATTCCGGCGCCCGAGCTGCAGACGCGTCGGACCGACGCTTCGGGCCGTACCCGCTTCGTCGACGCGCATTGGCCGGATGCGCGCCTGCTGGTCGAGGTCGACGGCAGCCACCACATGCAGGTCGTCCACTGGGAGGCCGACATGCTGCGCCAGAACGAGATCTGGATCAGCGGCGACCGAATCCTGCGCTTCCCAGCCACCTTGGTCCGCTCCTCCCCCCTGGCAGTGGCCGCCCAGATCCGAGCCGCCCTACAAGCAGCCCCCACCACCAGCAAGGTCCCCCCAAACCCGCCAACCCTCCCGACCTTGGGCAGTTAGCGCGCGGCTCGGGCACCAGGTTTCCAAGATCGCGGGTGGGCCGCGGGCCTGGGGCCAATCCTCCCGATCTTGGGGAGTTAGCGCGCGGCTCGGGCACCAGGTTTCCAAGATCGCGGGTGGGCCGCGGGGTGGAGGGCCGGCCCTCCCGATCTTGGGGAGTTAGGGCGCGGCTCGGGCACCAGGTTTCCAAGATCGCGGGTTGGCCGCGGGTCCGGGGGCCAATCCTCCCGATCTTGGGGAGTTAGCGCGCGGCTCGGGCGCCAGGTTTCCAAGATCGCGGGTGGGCCGCGGGGTGGAGGGCCGGCCCTCCCGATCTTGGGGAGTTAGGGCGCGGCTCGGGCGCCAGGTTTCCAAGATCGCGGGTGGGCCGCGGGGTGGAGGGCCAATCCTCCCGATCTTGGGGAGTTAGCGCGCGGCTCGGGCACCAGGTTTCCAAGATCGCGGGTTGGCCACGGGTCGGAGGGCCTGCCCTCCGATCTTGGTGACTTGGTGCACGTGCCGGACGGTAACTCCCCAAGATCGCGTGGGTTGAGGGCGCGGTGCGGTGCGGCGGTGCGGCGGTGCGGCGGTGCGGCGGTGCGGCGGTGCGGCGGTGCGGCGGTGCGGTGCGGCGGTGCGGTCTGGCGGTGCGGTGCGGTGCGGGGCGGCGGGACGGTGTGGCGGGGGTGGCGTGGGCGCGGTGGAGGCGTGGGGTGCGGTGGAGGCGTGGGGTGGGGGGTGAGTGGGTCCAGGGGCCCACGGTGCGGGGAGCGGGGCCTCGTGGTGCGGGGCTCTCCACGTCGCTCCACTGGGGGGCTCCACTTTCCTCCCCTGGCGGGCTTGACACGGTGCGGCTAACGGAGAAATGGGACATTTTGCGGTGGTATGTGGTGGGTCGGTTGTGCATTGTCGGCTACCGGACGTGGTTGATCATGGGGATGTCCTCCACTCGGGGGACACCCGTATGACCAGGCATTTTGGGCTTGACGATCAATCAACGACGTGCTCAATCGGCTTGCGGGTGGAGGGAAGTGGAGTAGAGTGGAGCGCAGTGGCAGGGCCGAAGGGGAGCTGGAACCGAGGAGCCTGCCGGCCCGAGTTGACAAGCGGACCGCGAACCGCTGGGGGCAGGGGGTGGACGGCCGATGTTCCTCGGCACGCATACCCCACGCCTCGATGACAAGGGGCGGCTGATTCTTCCGGCCAAGTTCCGAGATGAGCTGGCTGGGGGTGTCGTGATCACCAAGGGGCAAGAGCGCTGCTTGTACGTGTTCCCGATGCCGGAGTTCCAGAGCATCGCGGGCCAGCTTCGTCAGGCGCCGGTGACCAACAAGGCCGCCCGGGCTTACAGCCGGGTGTTCTTCGCCAGCGCGCATGACGAGGTGCCGGACAAGCAAGGGCGGGTGACCATCCCGGCACACCTGCGGGAGTACGCGGCGCTGAACCGCGATCTCGTGGTGATCGGGGCGAGCACCCGGGTGGAGATCTGGGACAAGCAGTCCTGGGACGACTACCTCGCGGCGAGCGAAGACGAGTTCGCCGACATCGAGGAGGGGGTGCTGCCCGGCGGACTGTGAGGCGTGGCACCCGGCCGGGCCTGCGAACAGTCCCGGACGTCACCGCCGCCGTACTGCGAGATCTCCAGCCGCTCCGGCTCCTGGCACCTCTTCCCCGGTGCCAGGCGCCCGCCAGGCAAAGCGTGCCCGCTGGCAACGGGTCGCGGAAACCCGGCACGAGCGGATGGGGATCTGGCGGTACGGACGCGGTGCGGACGACGTGCGGGACGACGTCCGGACGGGCCGGTGCGACGACTTGGGGTACGGCCGGGGTGCGAGGGGGGTCGACAATGGGGGAGCCGCGTGGCACGCACGTGCCGGTGCTGCTCGAGCGCTGCCTCGAGCTGCTCGCCCCGGCCCTCGACATGCCCGGCGCCGTGCACGTGGACTTCACTCTCGGGCTGGGCGGGCACGCGGAGGCGGTTCTCGACCGGCACCCGGATGTGGTCCTCATCGGACTCGACCGGGACACCGAGGCGCTCGCGCATTCCCGGCAGCGCCTGGCCCGGTTCCGCGCCCGCACCCACCTGGTGCACGCGGTCTACGACGAGCTCCCGCAGGTGCTCGCCGACCTCGGTTACGAGCAGTTCCACAGTGGCCTGTTCGACCTCGGTGTCTCCTCGCTGCAACTGGACGAGGCGGACCGCGGTTTTGCGTACGCGCAGGACGCGCCGCTGGACATGCGGATGGACCAGACGAAGGGGACGACCGCCGAGGAGGTCGTCAACTCCTACGAGCCGGGCGAGCTGGTCCGGATCCTCCGGCAGTACGGCGAGGAGAAGTTCGCCACCCGGGTCGTCTCGACGATCGTGCGGGAGCGGGCGAAGGCGCGGATCACCTCCACGAGCCGGCTGGCCGAGCTGGTCAAGGAGTCGATCCCGGCCGCCGCACGACGAACGGGTGGAAATCCCGCGAAAAGAACGTTTCAAGCACTACGCATTGAGGTAAATGGCGAACTCGCCACGCTGGCGTCGGCCGTCCCGGCCGCTTTGGACGCACTTGCGCCCGAAGGCCGACTTGTGGTGATGAGCTACCAATCTCTGGAGGACCGGATCGTCAAGCGTGCCCTCACCGCGAGGACACGCAGCACGGGACCGATCGACCTGCCGGTCGAGCTGCCCGGGACCGGTCCGACCTTGCGGCTGCTGACAAAGGGGTCGGAGCCGCCGACGGACGAGGAAGTCGAGGCCAATCCGCGAGCGGCCTCGGTGAAGCTGCGCGCGGTCGAGCGGATCGGCCAGAACACGGCAACGGGCGCCGACCGCGAACGGTCCCGGTTGTCAACGCACGGGGGACGAGGGCGGTTACGCCCGGGGGAACGCAACGAGGGGGAGGGGAAAGCATGAGCGAGCGCACTGCGCCGCGGCCGGGGGGCCGGGTCACGGATCATGCGGACGCCCA
Source organism: Actinoplanes sp. NPDC026619 (assembly GCF_040638295.1). Classification (NCBI taxonomy): domain Bacteria; kingdom Bacillati; phylum Actinomycetota; class Actinomycetes; order Micromonosporales; family Micromonosporaceae; genus Actinoplanes; species Actinoplanes sp. NPDC026619. The sequence continues at coordinate 991,488 of NZ_JBEZYA010000001.1, read as the reverse complement.
GGGAAGTGACGCCCGGGGGGCGCGTCACTTCGCCGGTGCGAAGGACGAGCGGTCCGACACGCGCCGGTCAGGGACCGCCGTCGGCAAGCGCGGCCGCAAGGCCGAGGGGGCAACAACCGATCAGGGTGTACGCGGCGGAAACCCCGGACTGGTTCGCGGCACGGGCCGTCGCCCGGAGCCGGCGATCCTGACGCGCCGCGAGGAGGCTCTCGCGGAGAAGGCGGCTCGTGGCCGCAAGCCGGGGCCGGCCGCGGGCCCGCGCCGCCCGGTCACGGACGCTCCGGTGGACGGCACCGCGGCGCTGCGCGTCGAGGAACTGCCGGTCGAGCCGGCCCGGGCCACCGGCGAGGTCAGCTCGCCGCCTCGGCTGCGGGTCGCGCCGCCGATGCCGATCAGCGCCCCGCGGGCGCCGTTCGTGGCCTCGGTGATCGGCCTGGTGGTCGTCGGCGTGATCGGCATCCTGCTGATCAACACCAAGACCAACGAGAACTCGTTCCGGATCGCCGACCTGCAGAAGCAGGGCGCGGTCCTGGACAGCCAGCAGCAGGACCTGCAGAACCAGCTGATCGACGCGTCCAGCGTCGGCAACCTGGACGCGGCGGCCCGGCGACTCGGCCTGGTCAAGGCCGACAACCTGGCCAAGCTGCGGCTGCCCGACGGCAAGATCATCGGCGTTCTGACGCCGGTCAACGGCCGGCCGGCGGTCACCGCGCAGGATGCTAAGACGGCCGGCGCGACGGACGCCGGTGCGGGCGAGGTCGCCCCGGTGAACGGGGCTACGACCGGGACCGGCCAGGCGAACGGCGCGGTCAACGGCCAGACGACGGACGGCACCGCCAACGGCACGGCGAACGGGCAGACGACGGACGACACGGCGAACGGGCAGACGGGCGGCACGGCGAACGGGGCGACGGTGGGCAACGGCCAGACGACGAGCGGCACGGGGCAGTAAGCCACCATGTCGCCGCGATCGGACGACACACCGCGCCGGGGCGATCAGCCCCGGCGCGGTACGTCTCGTGACCTTCCCGCCGGGGACACCGGCGCGGAGGAGACCGAGGAGAACGGCCGGGGCCGCGGCTTCGGCGGCATCGGCGACGCCCGCGCCTACACCCCGCGCGGGCGCACCATGGCCGAGCGCGACCAGCGCACCCGCTCACCGCGGGCCGGCCGCACCACCGACCCGTTCCGCCCGGCGCTGCAGGTGCTCGACGGCGGCCGCCCGCAGCGCGGACGCCGCCCGGCCGAGCCGGAACCGGCGCCGGAGCAGGCGAAACCGGCCGCCAAGACCGGCACCGGCCGGAGCGGCACGAGCAAGACCGGCACGGGCCGGACCGGGGAGAAGGGTGACACCGGGCGCCGGGAGCAGCCCGACTCGCGGCCGGCGACGCCGCGCACCCGCCGCCCGGAGCCGGACGAGCTCAAGCAGCGCCGCGCCCGGACCACGACCCGCGACGGGTCGCGCACGGCCGGCCCGGCATCGGCCGGCGCGGGGTCGGGCAAAGCGGCTCGTGCGGGTTTGGCGAAGGCGGGGCGGCCCGGCACTGCGGTTGGGGCGCTCCGGCCGCGTACCGGAAAATCGCCTGGCCCGAGCCGCGCCGTGCGTGCCGTGGTCACCGAGCCGCCGAAGCTTGCTAATCCGACCCGCCGCCTGCGGCTGGGGACCGTGCTCGCGCTCTCCCTGTTCGTGATGATCGGCGTGCGGCTGGTCGTGCTGCAGGTGGCCTCGTCGCCGGGCGACGCGGCGCGGTTGATCAAGCTGCGTGAGCAGCGGATCACCGAGGTCACCCTGCCGGCGCCGCGCGGCAGCATCCTGGACCGCAACGGCACCGTGCTCGCGCACAGCGTGGAGGCGCGTTACGTGGGCGTCGACCCGGTGCTGGTCAAGGACGTGGCAAAGACCGCAGCGACGCTGTCGCCGCTACTCGGCGTGCCGCAGTCGAAGCTGGTCGAGAAGATGAAGCGGCACACCCGGCCGGGTGGTGGCGAGTCCCGCTTCGAGTTCCTGGCGCAGGGTGTGGACATCTCGATCGGCGACCGGATCGCCGGGCTGAAGCTCGGCGGCATCGTGGTCAAGCAGGACGAGCGCCGCGACGTGCCGGGCGCCGACCTGGCCGCGAACCTGATCGGCTTCACCGGCGCCGACAACTCCGGCCTGGAAGGGCTGGAGGGCCGCTACGACTCGCTGCTGCGCGGCACCCCGGGCAGCCAGGAGTTCGAGATCGGCAAGGGCGACCTGAACAAGCCGATCCCGGGCGGATATCAGAAGTACGTCGAGCCGCAGCCGGGCACGTCGATCGAGCTCACCATCGACGCCGACCTGCAGTACGAGGTGCAGCGCATCCTCTGCGAGCAGGCCACCGACTGGAAGGCGACGATCGCCGGCGCGGTGGTGCTGGACGTGCAGACCGGTGAGGTGCTCGCGCAGGCCAGCTGCCCGACCTACAACGCGGCCAAGGCGCTGGACTACACGCCGGCCGACCGGGAGGACGTGCCGAGCGCGATCGTGGCCGACCCGGGCTCGATCCACAAGGCGTTCACGATCGGCGCGGCCCTGCAGGAGGGGCTCATCACCCCTGATTCGGCGATCACCGTCGGGCCGGCGATCGAGCGTGGCGGCTATCGCTTCCAGGACAGCCACATCCAGGTCAAGGGCACCAAGATGACGATCCCCGGCATCCTGGCGCTGTCGTCCAACGTGGGCACCATCCTGATCGCCGACAAGCTCGGCAAGCAGAAGCTGTACGAGTACCAGCAGAAGTTCGGGCTGGGCCGGGCCACCGGCGAGGGCGTGGCCGGCGAGGCGACCGGCAAGATCCTCACGCCGGACGAGTGGAGCGGGTCGGCGTCCGGTTCGGTGCCGATCGGGATGAGCGTGGACGCCACCCTGATCCAGATGGCGGCCGGCTACGGGACGATCGCGAACAACGGCACCTACATCCAGCCGCACCTGATCAAGGAGATGATCTCCGGCAAGAACGGCAAGGTGACGGCGGGCGCCACGCCGGAGACGCACCAGGTCCTCGACCCGGACGTCGCCACCGAGCTGCGGACCATGATGGAGGCGGTGGTCGACACCAAGGACGCCACCGGCACCCAGGCCGCGGTCACCGGTTACCGGGTGGCCGGCAAGACCGGCACCGGCAAGCGGCTCATCGACGGGCAGTACACCAGCAGCAACTACGGCTCGTTCATCGGCATGGCGCCGGCCGAGAACCCGCGCTTCGTGATCGCGGTCTCGGCCGAGGTGGCGCACGGCACCGGTGGCGACGTGGCCGCGCCCGCCTTCAGCAAGATGATGTCATTTGCCCTGCAACACTATCGGGTGCCGCCGTCCACGACGAAGGCGCCGACATTCCGCATTCATCCGTGACCGTGGCGTTTTCAACACTCGCCAGGCACGGGGTAGGGTCTGACGCCGTGCCCGGAGTTCCCCGTCCCGAGACCGTTGCGCCGCTCAGATTGACGCGCCTGGCCGCACTGTTGCCGGCCGAGCTGAGCGGCGAGGACGCCGAGGTCACCGGGGTTACGCACAGCAGTCGTGAGGTGCGTCCGGGTGATCTTTACGCGGCGCTGGCCGGTGCGAACCGGCACGGCGCGGAGTTCGCGGCGGACGCGGCGGCGGCCGGTGCGGCCGCGGTTCTCACCGACGCCGCGGGCCGCGACGCGGCCCGCGCGACCGGCCTGCCGGTTCTGGTGGCCGGCGACCCCCGCGCGGTGCTGGGCGCCGCTTCCGCGGCGATCTACGGCGACCCCTCGGCCCGGATCACGATGATCGGCATCACGGGTACGGCGGGGAAGACCTCCACGGCTTATCTCGTCGAGTCCGGGCTGCGCGCCGCCGGGCTGACCACCGGCCTGATCGGCACCGTCGAGACGCGTCTCGGCGACCTGGTGGTGCCGAGCGTGCGCACCACCCCGGAGGCCACCGACCTGCAGGCGATCCTGGCCGCCGCGGCCGAGCGGGAGGTCACCGCGGTGGTGATGGAGGTGTCCAGCCACGCCCTCGCGGTGGGCCGGGTCAACGGCATCGGGTTCGCCGTCGGCGGATACACCAACTTCGGCCTCGACCACCTCGACTTCCACAAGGACGCGGACGACTACTTCGCGGCCAAGGCGAAGCTGTTCGACGGTCGTTGCCGGGTCGAGGTCCTCAACTACGACGAACCCGCGCTGCGGCCGCTGTTCAAGCCGGCGACGATCAGCTACTCGGCGGCCGGCGACCAGGAGGCGTCCTGGTGGGCGTCGGCGGTGCGGCCGTCCGCTTTCGGTCAGCGGTTCGTGGCCCACGGGCCGGGCGGCATCGAGGTCGAGGCCGGGGTGTCGCTGCCCGGCCGGCACAACGTCGCCAACGCGCTGCTGGCCCTCGCCTCGCTGGTGGCGGCCGGGATCGACCCCGCGGTCGCGGCGCGCGGCATCGCGGCCTGCCCGGGCGTGCCGGGGCGGCTCGAACAGGTGGACGCGCCGGGCGACGTGCTGGGCGTGGTCGATTACGCACACAAGACGGACGCGATCGTGGCGGCCCTGGGCGCGCTGCGCGAACTGGCCACCGGGCGCGGCGGGCGGGTGATCTGCCTGATCGGCGCGGGCGGCGACCGGGACAAGGGCAAGCGGCCGGCGATGGGCGCCGCGGCCGCCCGCGGCGCCGACCTGGTGATCGTCACCGACGACAACCCGCGCACCGAGGACCCGGCCGCCATCCGCGCCGCGGTTCGGGCCGGGGCCGAGGAGTCCGGCTCCGCCGCGAAGATCATCGAGGTGCCCGGCCGGCGGGCCGCCATCGACGAGGCGGTGCGCCTGGCCGGGGCCGGTGACGTCATCGCGCTGCTGGGCAAGGGGCACGAGCGCGGTCAGGAGGTCAACGGGGAGATGCTGCCGTTCGACGACCGGATCGAGCTGGCCGAGGCACTGCTCGCCGCTGCAGGGGGACATTCTTGATCCGCATGACACTGGACGAGATCGCCAAGGTCACGGGTGGGCGGCTCGTCAACTCGTCGCCGTCGCTGTCCGTCTCCGGGCCGGTCGAGTACGACTCGCGCCGCATCCGGCCGGGCGGGCTCTTCGTCGCGTTCGAGGGCGAGAAGGTCGACGGCCACGAGTTCGCCGCGACGGCCGTCGCCAAGGGGGCCGCGGCCGTGCTGAGCACGCGCGACACCGGGCAGCCGGGCGTCGTCGTCGAGGAGCCGCTCGCCGCGCTGGCCGCCCTGGCCCGCGAGGTGGTGACCCGGCTGACCGGGCTGACGGTGGTGGGGCTGACCGGTTCCTCCGGCAAGACCACCACCAAGGACTACATCGGGCAGTTGCTGTCCCGGCTCGGGCCGACCATCGCGCCGGCCGGGTCACTCAACAACGAGCTCGGCTTTCCGTACACGGTGCTGCAGGCGACCGAGGAGACCCGGTTCCTGGTCCTGGAGATGGGCGCCCGGGGTATCGGTCATATCCGTTATCTCTGCGATATCGCCCGGCCGGATGTCGGGCTGGTGCTGAACGTGGGCGCGGCGCACATCGGCGAATTCGGCTCGGTCGAGGGGACCGCGCAGGCCAAGGGCGAGCTGGTCGAGGCGCTGATCCCGGCCGGCACTGCGGTGCTCAACGCGGACGATCCGCTGGTGGCCGCGATGGCGTCGCGCACGGCCGCCCGGGTGCTGTTCACGGGGGAGTCGCCGGACGCCGCGGTGCGGGCCACCGACGTGTCGATCGACGGGGCCGGCCGGGCGTCGTACACCTTGGGCTTTGCCGGAGATGCAGGAAATATCGTGCTGAAGGTGGCGGGGCGGCATCAGGTCGCCAACACCCTCGCCGCGGCGGCGGTCGCGCTCTCGCTCGGAATGACGTTCGACGAGCTGGTCACGGCGCTCGGTGAGATCGGGATCGTGTCGAGCCGGCGGATGGACGTGTTCACCCGGCCCGACGGGGTCACGGTGATCGACGACTCGTACAACGCGAACCCGTCCTCGACGGCGGCGGCGTTGCACGCGCTCGCGACGATGGCGGGGGGCCGCCGGATCGCGGTGCTGGGTTACATGGCCGAACTGGGTCATCACGAGGTGTCCGGGCACGTGGAGGTCGGCCGGCTCGCGGCCGAGCTCGGCGTGGACCGGCTGATCGCGGTGGCCGACAACGCCCGTCCGATTCTGGACGGCGCGAGCGAGGTGGGGGACTGGACGGGAGTGGCGATCTTCGCTGAAGATCAAGCCACTGCCCTCCGTGTCGTTCGGGGGGATCTGCGAGACGGCGACGTCGTTCTCGTGAAGGGCTCCAGGTACCGCACGTGGGACGTGGTCGATGGACTGCGTCCTGAGGAGGGTCGCCCGTGAGGGCAGTAATCGTTGCGGCCGCGGTCGCGTTCATCATCTCCCTGTTCGGCACGCCGGTGGCGATTCGCGTCTTCACCGCGCTCAAGGCCGGCCAGCCGATCCGATCCATCGGGCTGGCGAGCAACCAGGGCAAGAAGGGCACGCCCACGATGGGCGGGGTGGCGTTCATCATCGCCACCGTCTTCGCCTACGTGGCCGGGCACGTCGCCCTGACCACGCTGCCCGAGCGGCAGATCGCGCAGGAGGGGCCGACCATGACGGCCCTGGTGCTGCTCGGCCTGTTCGTCTTCTGCGGCGGGGTCGGCTTCATCGACGACTTCCTCAAGGTGCGCCGGCGCAACTCCGACGGCCTGTCCGCCAAGGGCAAGCTGCTCGGCCAGGCGCTCGTCGGCACCGGGTTCGGCATCGCCGCGCTCTACGTGGCGAGCACCAACGGCCAGACCGTGGCCAGCGAGCACATCTCGTTCATCCGCGACATCAGCTGGCTGAACGTCGGCAAGGTCGGCTCGGTGATCGTGTTCGTCTTCGTCATCACCGCGATGTCGAACGGCGTGAACCTCACCGACGGCCTGGACGGCCTGGCCACCGGGGTCTCGATCCTGGTGCTGGGCGCGTACGCGCTGATCGGGTTCTGGCAGTACCGGCACTGGTGCGCGGACAGCGCGTACGCGACCGCCAACGACTACTGCTACCAGGTCCGAGATCCGCTCGAGGTCTCGATGATCGCCGCGGCGGCCGCGGCCGCCTGCGTGGGCTTCCTGTGGTGGAACACCTCCCCGGCGCGGATCTTCATGGGTGACGCCGGCGCGCTCGCGCTCGGCGGCCTGATCGGCGGCCTCGCGGTGGCCACCCGCACCACCCTGCTGTCGATCATCATCGGCGGGCTCTTCGTCATCATCACGGTGACCTGGGTGATCCAGATCGTCTCGTTCCGGACCACCGGCCGACGTGTCTTCCGGATGGTGCCGTTGCACCACCACTTCGAGCTGGCCGGATGGAGCGAGAACAACATCGTGGTCCGGTTCTGGATCGTCGCGGGCATCTGCGTGGCGATCGCCCTGGGCCTGTTCTACTCCGACTTCCTGGCGGTAATGGGATAGATATCTCTTTGCGACACGCCACGGTCATGACACGGACTCGCATGTCGCCGGACAGATGATGTGTCCATGGCGGACGACCGAACGCAGAAGGCGGCTCGCCCGTCACTCAGCCGGCAGCTGCTGCCGGCCGTGCACGGGCTGCTCGCCCGCCCGCTCTCCTCGTACTACCTGCTGATCGCGAGCTCCGGCCTGCTGCTGCTCATCGGGCTCACCATGGTGTTCTCGGCGACCAGCGTGGAGTCCTTCTACAAGAGCGGGAACGCCTACTCGGCCATCGCCAGCCAGGCGGTCTATGCGCTGCTCGGCCTGGTCGCCTTCTGGATCTGCCAGCGACTGCCCTCCGGCACCCTGCGCGACCTGGGCAAATACATCCTGGGCCTGGCCGTGGTGCTGCTCGCGATCCTCGACCTGCTCGGCGCGCTGGAGTCGGTCGGCGTGCTCAGCGCGCCCAAGCTCGGCCCGGTCCACGCGAACCTGCTCTGGCTGTACTTCGGGCCGATCGGCCTGCAGCCCGCCGAGTTCGCCAAGCTCGGCATGGTGCTCTGGGGCGCCGACGTGATCGCCCGCAAGGGCCCGGCGCTCGGCCACTGGCGGGAGCTGTCCCGGCCGCTGTTCCCGGTGATCGCCCTGCTGTTCGTCCTGGTCGGGTACAACGACCTCGGCACCATGCTGGTGCTGCTGGCGCTGATCGTCGGCCTGCTCTGGGCGGCCGGCATCCGGCTGCGGGTGTTCGCCGCGCTCGGCGTGCTCGGCCTGGCCGGCATCGGCCTGCTCATCGCGGCGGCCTCCGGCGGCGCCGGTTCCGGCTCGGCCGACGCCGAGAACTACCGGGTGGCCCGGCTCACCGACTTCCTCCAGCCGCTCGAGAAGTGCGACCTGCAGGACAACTGCTACCAGCTGATCCAGTCCCGCTCGGCGATCTTCGAGGGCGGCTGGTTCGGGGTCGGGCTGGGCAAGGGCGTGCTCAAGTGGAACTGGCTGCCCGAGGCCTCCAACGACTTCATCTTCAGCGTGGTCGCCGAGGAGCTGGGCGTGGTCGGCTGCACGGTCGTGCTGGCCCTGTTCTCCGTTTTGGCGTACACCGGTTTCCGGATCGCCCGCCGCTCCGCCGACCCGTTCCGCCGCCTGGCCGCCACCGCCATCACCACCTGGCTGGTCTCCCAGGCGGTGATCAACATCGGCGGCGTGACCGGCATGCTGCCCATCACCGGCCTGCCGCTGCCGTTCATCTCCGCAGGTGGCAGTGCCCTGGTCGTGACGCTCGCGGCGATCGGCATGCTCGCCTCGTTCGCCCGCGCCGAGCCGGACGCGGCCAAGGCCCTGAACGCCCGTCCGCCCGCCCGATGGGTACGCCTACTATGGGCCCCGCTGCCGCCGCTCCCCCCGCAACGGCAGCCGGCCCCCAAGAGTGGCCGGGCACCCGCCGGCGTCGGGGGCGAGAGGAGACGGTGATGCTGCGGTCGGTAGTGCTCGCTGGAGGAGGCACCGGCGGTCACATCTATCCGCTGCTCGCCTTCGCCGATGCGATCAGGCGCCACTACCCCGATGCCCGGATCACCACGCTGGGCAGCCCGAAGGGTATGGAGAACGAGCTGATCCCGCCGGCCGGTTACGACCTGCGGGTCATCCCGGCGTTCCAGCTCCCGCGCTCGGTCAACCTGAACCTGCTGCGGACCCCGGACCGGATGTACAAGTCGTCGCACGCGGCCGGCAAGATCCTCGACGAGGTGCAGGCCGAGGTGGTGGTGGGCTTCGGCGGGTACGTGTCGGTGCCGGCCTACCTCGCGGCCTGGCGCCGTGAGCTGCCGATCGTGATCCACGAGGTCAACGTGCCGCCGGGCGTGGCCAACCGGATGGGCATGAAGTTCACCAAGAACGTCGCGGTGGGCTTCCCCAATCAGCCGCAGGCGGCCGAGTCGCTGAAGGATGCCCGGGTGGTCGGCGTGCCACTGCGCACCGCGATCACCCACCTCGACCGAGCCGCGCTGCGCCCGCAGGCGCTCTACCAGTTCGGCCTGCGCCCCGACCTGCCGGTGCTGTTCGTCTCGGGCGGCTCGTCCGGCGCCCGCACGATCAACCTGGCGGTGGCCGCGGCGGCCAAGCGGCTGGCCCACGCCGGCATCCAGGTGCTGCACGTGCAGGGCGGCCGCAACGACCCGTTCGAGGTGCCGGCCGACCTCCCCGTGCCGTACGTGGTGGTGCCTTATCTGTCGGACATGCAGCTGGGATACGCGGCCGCCGACCTGATGCTGTGCCGGGCCGGCGCGATCACGGTGGCCGAGACGACCGCGCTCGGCGTCCCCGCCGTCTACGTGCCGTACCCCTTCAGCAACCAGGAACAGAAGCGAAATGCCCTACCGGTGGTGGAGTCGGGTGGCGGCATCCTTGTCGACAACGCCGAAATGACCCCCGAGTGGATCGAGCAGCACGTCATCCCGCTGGCACGGGACCGGCAGCGGCTCGCCATGATGGGTGCGGCCGCTTCCCGATACGGGCGGCGCGACGGCGACGAAGCGCTCTTGGAATTCGTTCTGGAAGCGGTGGCACGGAGTCGATGAAGAGGATTGGCTCGATGAAGGGGACTGGACAGTGAACACCGCGGAGATGACCCCGGCCGGCACGCTGACCGCCGAAGAACTGGGCAGTGTGCACCTCATCGGCATCGGTGGGGTCGGCATGGGCGGTCTGGCCCGGCTGCTGCTCACCAGGGGCGTGCCGGTCTCCGGCAGCGAACTGCGCGAGTGGCCGGCCCTGGCCGCGCTGCGCGCGCTGGGCGGCACCGTGCACATGTCGCACGTGGCGTCGAACCTCGACGGCGTCGACACCGTCGTCTACTCCACCGCGATCCCGCACGACCACCTCGAGCTGGTCGAGGCGCGCAAGCGCGGCCTGCGCATCCTGCACCGCTCCGAGGCGCTCGCGGCGGCGATGACCAACCGGCAGACCATCGCGGTGGCCGGCACCCACGGCAAGACCACCACCACCTCGATCATGACGGTGATCCTGCAGCACGCCGGGCAGGACCCGTCCTTCGTGATCGGCGGCGAGATCTCCGAGGCCGGCTCGAACGGGCACCACGGCACCGGGCCGCACTTCGTGGCCGAGGCCGATGAGTCCGACAAATCGTTCCTCATCTACCGGCCGCACGTCGCGATCATCACGAATATCGAGGGCGACCACCTCAACAACTGGGGCGACCTCGACGGGCTCAAGGCCGGCTTCCTGCAGTTCGCCGAGCTGACCGACGCCGACGGCTTCGTGGTGACCTGCGCCGACGACCCCGGCACCCAGGGCCTCATCGCGGCGCTGCGGGCGGCCGGCCGCACGGTTTACACGTACGGCGAGAGCGACGACGCCGACCTGCGGATCAGCGAGGTCGTCTCGACCGTGAGCGGCGTGCGTTTCCAGGCCTGGCTGGACGGCAAGCCGCTCGGCGACATCAAGCTGGCGCTGCCCGGCCGGCACATGGGCCTGAACAGCGCGGCCGCGGTGCTCACCGCGCTGCGCCTGGGCCTGCCACTCGACAAGATCACCGAGGCGCTGGCCGCGTTCCCCGGGGTGCGCCGGCGGTTCGAGCGCAAGGGCATCGTCGCCGGGGTGCGGGTCTACGACGAGTACGCGTACCACCCGACCTCGGTCAAGGCCGCGCTGAGGACCCTGCGCGAGGTGGCCGGCGACGGCCGCCTGCTGGTGGTCTTCCAGCCGTACCGGGTCTACCGCACCCGCGACCTGCAGGCCGAGCTGGCCGAGGGCCTCGCCATCGCCGACGAGGTGATCATCATGGAGGTCTTTGGGCCGGGCGAGATGCGCGCGCCCGGCGAGGGCGGGGTGTCGCTGACCGCGGCCGTCGACCTGCCGGCCGAGCACAAGGTGTTCGTGCCCGACTGGCAGGACGTGCCGGCCGAGGTGGTGCGCCGCAGCCGGCCCGGCGACGTGGTGGTGACGATGGGCGCCCCGCCGATCTCGATGATGGGCGACGAGCTGCTGGCCGCGCTGGCCGCGGAAGCACCGGAGTAGGCGACCGTGAGCGGGGGCGGCGGGCGTAACTGGCGACTGGTCCGGGCGAACACCGATGCGGTGCCGTCCTCGGCCCGGCGTTTCATGGCGCGCGCCCGCCAGCGGCGGCTGCGCGCCGTCCTGCCGTGGGCGATCGCGGCCGGCGTGGCCCTGGTGATCGGCGGCCTGGTCTGGGTCGTCTACGGCACGCCGCTGCTGAGCGTGCGCAACGTCCAGGTGGTCGGCGTCCAGTTCCTCACCCCGCTGCAGGTCGAGGAGGCCGCCGCGGTGCCGATGGAGGAGCCGCTCGCCCGGCTCGACCTGGACGCGGTCCGCGGCCGGGTGCGCGGCCTGGCCGCCGTCGACCGGGTCACGGTGCGGCGCAGCTGGCCGTCCACGCTGGTGGTCGAGGTGGTCGAGCGCACGCCGGTCGCGGCCGTGCCGACCGCGCCGGGCCGGCTGACGCTGATCGACGCGAGCGGGGTGCCGTACCGCGAGGTGTCCCGGCAGCCGGACGGCCTGCCGTTGCTGCGCACCACCACACCGGGGCCGGCCGACGTGAACACCCGCTCGGCGCTGACCGTGCTCGGCGCGCTCAGCGCCGACCTGCGCGAGCAGCTGGTGGAGATCTCGGCAGCCGCGCCCGCGCAGATCAAGCTGCAGCTGACCAAGGACCGGCTGGTGCTCTGGGGCGACGACACCGAGAGCACCCTGAAGAGCCAGGTCGCCACGGTTTTGCTGAAGAAGGCCGACAAGCAGATCGACGTCAGTGCACCGTCTGTTCCGACGATTCGCTGATCAGCACACTAAAGGGACATCAGGGCACGAACGGCGTATTTTGCCAGAGGTTACGGCCGCGTCGGATATTCGCCACGTAAGCGGCCCTCGACACGCCGCGCCGGTCCTTGGTTGACGCCTGCCCTCCGCTTACGTTGCCTCCAGAGGCCGAATGGTTGACATAACCCTAAGCCTCTAGTAGAGGGTGAGGGTTACCTCGCCCTCCCTTGTACGGCAGCGGATGTCGAGTTGCGGTTCCTCCCGGATCGCATGGGGCCCACGACATCCGCCAACCCCGAAGGGAAGGCTGAGCCCGATGACACCTCCACACAACTACCTGGCCGTAATAAAAGTGGTCGGGATCGGCGGCGGCGGCGTCAACGCCGTGAACCGCATGATCGAGGTGGGGCTCAAGGGCGTCGAGTTCATCGCGATCAACACCGACGCGCAGGCTCTGCTGATGAGTGACGCCGACGTGAAGCTCGATGTCGGCCGGGAGCTCACCCGCGGCCTCGGCGCCGGCGCCCAGCCCGACGTCGGCAAGAACGCCGCCGAGGACCACCGCGACGAGATCGAAGAGGTGCTCAAGGGCGCCGACATGGTCTTCGTGACCTGCGGCGAGGGCGGTGGCACCGGCACCGGTGGCGCCCCCGTGGTCGCCAACATCGCCCGCAAGCTCGGCGCGCTCACCATCGGCGTCGTCACCCGGCCGTTCTCGTTCGAGGGCAAGCGCCGCCAGGTGCAGGCCGAGACCGGCATCGAAGAGCTGCGTAACCAGTGCGACACGCTCATCGTGATCCCGAACGACCGGCTGCTCGCTCTCGGTGACCGCGGCATCAGCATGATGGACGCGTTCCGTCAGGCCGACCAGGTCCTGCTCTCCGGTGTTCAGGGCATCACCGACCTGATCACCACGCCGGGTCTGATCAACCTGGACTTCGCCGACGTCAAGAGCGTCATGAGCAACGCGGGCAGCGCGCTCATGGGCATCGGCAGCGCCCGCGGCGACAACCGCGCGGTCGAGGCGGCCGAGCGGGCCATCTCCAGCCCGCTGCTGGAGCAGAGCATGGACGGCGCGCGCGGCGTGCTGCTCTCCATCGCCGGCGGTTCCGACCTCGGCCTGTTCGAGATCAACGACGCGGCCCAGCTCGTCACCGACGCGGCCCACCCGGACGCGAACATCATCTTCGGCGCGGTCATCGACGACGCTCTCGGCGACGAGGTGCGGGTCACCGTCATCGCGGCCGGGTTCGACGGCGGCACCCCGTCGTACAAGCCGGTCGAGACGTCCCGCAAGGTCGCGCCGGTGCAGTCGCCGCCGCCGGCGCCGGTGATCACACCGCAGGCGCCGCCGGCACAGACCCCGCGCCGGGTCCTGTTCGACGACGTGGACGTGCCGGACTTCCTCAAGAACGGCTCCTGAGGGCCCCGGTGACCGACGCGGTGACCGGCGCCGCGCGGCGTGCGCAGCTCGCCGCTTCCCTCACCGAGGTGCGGGAGCGGATAGCGCACGCCTGCACGGCGGCCGGTCGCCCACCGGACGCGGCCGCGCTGGTGGCGGTCACCAAGACGTATCCGGCGAGTGACGTCGTCCTGCTGGCCGGGCTCGGCGTCACCGACGTGGGGGAGAGCCGCGACCAGGAGGCGGCGCCCAAGGCGGACGAGGCTCGCGCGGCCGGCGCGACGCCCCGCTGGCACTTCATCGGCCAACTGCAGCGAAACAAGGCCAAATCAGTTGCCGGGTACGCCGATGTCGTCGAGTCGGTCGACTCGCAACGACTGGTGACGGCGCTCGATCGAGCGGCCGCCGGCCGTCCGGAACCGATCGAGATCCTGATTCAGGTGAGCATCGACGAGGATCCGACCAGGGGCGGCGCGGCCGGCGACGACCTGTGGCGGATATCCGACGCGGTGGCCGACGCGACGGCCCTGCGGCTCGGTGGCGTGATGGCGGTCGCGCCGCGGGACTGGGATCCGGACCGGGCGTTCGAGCGGCTGGCCGTCCTCTCCGGGCAATTGGTGGAGCGGCATCCGGCCGCGACGGCGATCTCGGCGGGCATGAGCGGCGACCTGGAAGCGGCTGTCCGGCACGGCGCGACACACGTCCGGATCGGCACTTCTTTGCTCGGAATGCGAAACCTGCTGCGGTAGCCTTGCGGCGGGCAGCAAACTACATAGGTGTTGTTTAACGCACGCCGCTCCGCATCGGACGGTCAGCGTGCGCTAGGGGGGAATGCGGTACGCCGAGGGGGCGCGGGCCGCGTGGCGGACAAGGTGGGGGACATGGCAGGTCGGGACAGTTTCGCCCGGATGCGGAATGGGGTGGGGGCATGAGCGAGCGCAGCGAGCGAATCGGCAAGCTCAGTGCGGACCTTGCTCTTGGCAGCTCGGAGCGAAGCGAGGAGCTGGCATGAGCGCTATTCGGAAGGCGGGCGTCTGGCTGGGCCTGGTCGAGGAGGACGACGACCGCGACTACGTCGAGCACGACTACCGCGAGCCCTCCTACCGCAACCGCGACCGCGATCGTGACCGCTACTCGAGCTCCCGCTACGAGGATGAGGACGACGAGGCCGACGAGGAGGAGCGGGCCGTGCCGCGTGCCCGCACCGAGCGCCCCCGGGTCTCCGAGCGGCTGTCCCGTGCCGACCTCGACCACGATCGGGTGGATTCGACCGAGCGCGCTCGGGTGCGTTCCATCACCCGCCCGAGCACGTCGAGCGAGCCGGACGCTCCGCTGAGCTACGCCTCCCGCGACAACCTGGCCCTGGCCCCGCAGCAGGCGCACCAGCCGCAGCCGCAGGCCCGCCCGATCGAGGAGGAGCAGCGGTACCAGATCACCACGCTGCACCCCACCACCTACCGTGAGGCGCGCACGATCGGTGAGCACTTCCGTGACGGTGTGCCGGTCATCATCAATCTCACCGAGATGGATGAGGGAGATGCCCGCCGACTGGTCGACTTCGCGGCCGGTCTAGCGTTCGGTCTTAGGGGTACGATCGAGCGCGTGACCAACCGGGTTTTCCTGCTCTCGCCGGCGAATGTCCAGGTCACCGCAGAGGACAAGGCCAAGATCGCTGAGGGTGGGTTCTTCAACCAGAGCTGACCCGGCACAGCTCACCCGACTGGGGGACCCTCAGACGTGCTGTCGATCCTGTTCCAAATCCTCTACCTTGTGGTCTATCTTTTCGTCCTGGTCCTGCTGGCCAGGTTCGTTCTGTCCGCGGTGCTCCAGTACGGACGGCGGTGGCAGCCCGGCAGGGGCGCGTCGGCGACTCTTGAAACGGTGTGGAGCGTCACTGACCCACCCCTCAAGGCGTTGAGGCGTGTGATCCCACCGCTGCGCATTGGTAACGTGAGCTTGGACCTGGCTTCCATCGTGCTGCTGGTTATCCTGTTCGTGCTCATGGAGTTCGTGCTCAAAAGCTTGATCAACACCTACAGCTAGACAGCAGCCCCCACCGCGGCCGCGACTGACCCGAGGAGTTTCGATGCCGCTGACCCCGGCCGACGTGCACAACGTCGCCTTCAAGAAGCCCCCGATCGGCAAGCGGGGGTACGACGAGGAGGAGGTCGACGCCTTCCTTGACGAGGTCGAGCGCGAGCTCGCCCGTCTGATCGAGGAGAACAACGAGCTGCGCGCCCAGGTGGAGCGCGGCGGCCGGGGTGGCGCGCCAGCCGTCTCGGGTGCCGACCCCCGTCTCGCCGCCGAGCTCAACGATGTCAAGGCGCAGCTGGACCGCGTCCAGCGGGACAAGGCGCAGGCCGAGCAGGCCGCTCGCCAGATGCAGGCCGAGCTGGAGCAGGTCCGGGCCCAGGGCCCGGTCGGCGCGCCCGCCGGCGGCACCGGCGACGGCGAGCAGCAGGCCCTGCGGGTGCTGATGATGGCCCAGCGCACGGCGGACGACCACGTGTCCGACGCTCGTCGCGAGGCCGACAAGCTTCTCTCCGACGCCCGGTCGAAGGCGGAAGAGGTCACCCGCGAGGCCCGTGCCAAGGCCGACGCGCTCGAGCGCGACGCGCGCCAGCGCCACCAGGAGGCCATGGGTGGTCTGGACGCCAAGCGCTCCGCGTTGCAGAAGCACATCGAGGAGCTCAAGCAGTTCGAGCGGGAGTACCGCACTCGACTGAAGGCGTACCTGGAGAGCCAGCTCCGCGACCTCGACGGTCGCGGCCAGGGTCTCGAGGCGGAGATGACGCGTGCCGACTCGGCCCGTGCGGTCGGCGGTTCCGGCGGTCTCGCCGCGGCCGGCCTCGCCGGGTCGTACGGCGGTTCGCGCACCGGCGCCATCGAGTCCGGACGCTGACCCACCAAACCCCCCGCCGCACTTCGACGAGGATGAGCCATGATCGTTGCTAGTTTGCTGCTCATCCTCGTCGCGGTGATGCTGCTTGTGTTGGGCCTCACCGGCGGTTCGAGCAACTTCCTGATCAGCTCGATCGTGGCCAGCCTGCTGGCCGCCGTCGCGCTGGTCATCGGCGCGCGCCAGAACGCCGGCGCCCGCCGCGCCGCGGCCGAGGCCGCTCCCGGCTCCGACGATTTTGCCGCCCCGCCCGAGCCGTTCGCAGCCGAACCGGCCGAACCGGCCGGCTTCGGCCCGTTCGCCGCCGAGCCGGAGTTCGCCGCCGATCCCCAGTTCGCCGCCGATCCCCAGTTCGCCGCGGAGCCGGAGTTCGCCGCCGAGCAGGACCGGCGCGAGTTCGCCGCCGAGCAGCAGGATCGGCGCGAGACCGTCCAGTTCGAGACGACCGCGGCCGCCGATGATCTCGATCGGCCCTACCTCGACGAGCCCTACGCCGACGACGCCTATCAGGCCGGTCGCCGGGACGCCGCCGCCGGCATGACCGCCGGCGCCTCGGGTGCGCGTCCCGCCGACGACCAGCCCGCCGAGCCCGACTACGAGCGCGCGGCCGACGTGATCAACTCCGCACGCAGCGAGAGCCCCGGTGAGAACGCCTGGCGCCGGGCCGACGCGCACGCCGAGCCGGCCGGCCCCGATCTGATCGATGAGGAGCTCGGCGAGGCCGACGAGGATGATCCGGCCGACGAGCCGTTGCCCCAGGTGGTGGCCCCCGCCGACGCGGTCCGGGTGGCCCGGCTGGACGCCGAGGTGCTGGTCGTCGACGGCCGCCCGCGCTACCACGTCGCCGACTGCCAGTTCCTGATCGGCAAGCTGAGCGAGCCGATCCCGGCCAACGAAGCGGTCGAGCTGGGCTTCAGCCCGTGCGGCCTGTGCCGCCCGGTCGACCGCCTGGTGGCGGCGGCCACCCGTCACTGAGGGAAACCCTCACCTGCACAATGGGGCATGGTCAACCGGCGCGCTGCTGAGAACGCGGAGCTCTCGATCGCCGTCCGGGTGCGCCCCGGCGCTGGCCGGGACCGGGTCGGCGGGCGTTACGAGGGTCCGCACGGGCCGGCACTGATCGTCGCGGTGGGCGCGCCGGCGGTCGACGGCAAGGCCACCGAGGCGGTGCGGCGTGCGCTTGCCGGCGCCCTCGGCGTACGCCCGGCGGCGGTGACGCTGAAGATCGGCGCGACCAGCCGGGACAAGATCTTCACGGTGGCCACGGCCGGCGACGAGACCCTCGCCCGCCTGGTCGCCCTGCGTGACGGCGCCGGATCGGCGTGACCGGCCACCTCGATCTGGCGCTGCTCGTCGGGGCCGCGGTGCTGCTGGTGGCGGTGTTCGCGGTGCGGGCCTCCACCCGCCTCGGTGTGCCCAGCCTGCTGGTCTACCTCGGGATCGGCATGATCATCGGGGAGGCCGGGCTCGGCATCCGCTTCGACGACGCCGAACTGACCCGCACGCTCGGCTTCTGTGCCCTCATCATGATCATCGCGGAGGGCGGCCTGACCGCCCGGTGGAGCGCGCTGCGACCGGTTCTCGGCCTGTCCGCCTCGCTGGCCACCGTGGGCGTGGCGGTCAGCGTCCTCGTCGTGGGCGTCGCAGCCCACCTCATCCTTGGTCTGAATTGGCGATTGGCGCTGCTTTACGGCGCCGTCCTCTCCTCGACCGACGCCGCCGCCGTCTTCGCCACGCTGCGGCGCCTGCGGCTGCCGCCGCGGCTGGTCACCACCCTGGAGGCCGAGTCCGGCCTCAACGACGCCCCGGTGGTGCTGCTGGTCATCCTGCTGAGCGCCACCGGGGGCGGCGGCCACCCCTGGTGGTACGAGTTCCTGATCGTCGCGTACGAGCTGGCCGCGGGCGCCGCGATCGGGTATGCGGTGGGCGCGGCCGGGAAGTGGACGCTGCGGCACGCCGCCCTGCCGTCGGCCGGCCTCTACCCGATCGCCGCGGTCGGCCTGACCGTCCTCGCCTACGCCGCCGGCGCCGTCGCCCACGCCTCCGGGTTCCTCGCCGTCTACGTGGCCGGCGTGGTGCTCGGCAACGGCCGCCTGCCGCACCGCCGGGCCGTGCTCGGCTTCGCCGACGGCCTCGCCTGGATCGCCCAGATCGGCCTGTTCGTGCTGCTCGGCCTGCTCGCCTCGCCCGGCCGGCTGCCCGGCGCGGTGGTGCCGGCCCTGGTCGTCGGTCTGGCCCTGGTGCTGCTGGCCCGGCCGCTCTCGGTGCTCGTCGCGGCGGTGCTGGCCCGGCCGGTGCGCGGCCCGCGCCGGCCGGGAAACCGGGTCGGCTGGCGCGGCACCGCGTTCCTGTCCTGGGCCGGGCTGCGCGGAGCGGTGCCGATCGTGCTGGCCACGATCCCGCTCTCGGCCGGCACGCCGGGCGCGGACGGCCTGTTCGACACGGTCTTCGTGCTGGTCTTCATCTTCACGCTGCTGCAGGCGGGCACGCTCGGCCGGGCCGCGAAGCTTCTCGGGGTGACCGCGCCGGCCGAGCCGCACGAGATCCACGTGGAGACCGCGCCGCTGGAGAACATGCACGCCGACCTGCTCCAGCTCGACGTGGCGCCCGGGTCGCGGCTGTCCGGGGTCTACATCGACGAGCTGCGCCTGCCGGTGGGCGCCTCGGTGACCCTGGTCGTGCGCGACGGCGCCGGGTTCGTGCCCGGCCCGGACACCCGGCTGCGCACCGGGGACGCCCTGCTCATCGTGGCCACCGCGGCGGCCCGGGACGTGGCCGAGCGGCGGCTGCGGGCGGTGAGCCGGCGCGGCCGGCTGGCCCGCTGGTTCGGCGAGGACGGCCGGGAGGATCCGGGCTAGATCACGAGTGGTCGGGTATCCGACGGGGGAACTGCGGCCTTTGCCGGATCAAGATCGGCCGGTCTTGTTGTCGCCGCCGGATACGTTCCGTATCCTTGCGAACCTCCGGAGTGCGCGGCTGGTAATCAGCCGCGCCGTTTGTGCAGGTGGGGCAAGATCTAACGGCGTGCCGGCGCCGGAGATGGGTAATTCCGGTCCAAGCGGCGCCGGGTCGAACACGACCGGCGCCGCATCACGAGACAGACCGCTGATCGCCGCGCCGGGGGGTGTGGCTGAGGGAGCGACGATGGCCAAGGCAACCGAAACCGCGAGCACCGCCAAGGCCGCCACGAAGCGGTCCCGCAGCGCCGCCGAGACCGAGAAGATTCGGGTCGCGCTGACCGAACGGCTCGACGAGCTGCAGCTGGAGTACGACACGTCGATCACCGAGCTCACCGAGCTCCAACGGGACCGGCTCGCCGACTCGGCCGGTGACGACGACGCCGACACCGGCACCAAGACGCTCGAGCGTGAGCAGGAGATCACTCTCGCGAACAATCTGCTCGAGCGGATCAATCAGGTGGAACGCGCCATCGACCGGCTCGGCGAGGGCAACTACGGTTGGTGCGAGCGGTGCGGCAACGCGATCCCGGTCGAGCGACTGGCGGCGTTCCCCTCCGCGACTCTTTGTGTGCATTGCAAGCAGTTGGAGGAACGACGCTGAACGCCGACGAGGCAGCGGGCACGACGGCCGTGGGCGAGCCGGAGGCGGGTCCCCGGCCCGGCTTCAGCGGCCGGGCCGTCGCGGTGCTGGGCGCGACCGCGGTGATCGCCGTGGCGCTCGACCAGTGGGTCAAATGGCTCTCCACCGAGCACCTCACCGAGGGCGAGCCGGTGCGCATCCTGGGCGGGCTGATCTATCTGTCGCTGCTGCGCAACAGCGGGGCGGCGTTCAGCATGGGCGAGAACCACACCTGGGTCTTCCCGGTGATCACCCTGGTGGTGATCGGCTGGATCGGTTACATGGCCACCCGGCTGCGGTCGGTGCCGTGGGCGATCTCGCTCGGCCTGGTGCTGGGCGGGGCCTTCGGCAACCTCGGCGACCGGCTGTTCCGCGCGCCCGGCCCGTTCCACGGGCACGTGGTCGACATGATCAGCCTCTTCGCGCCGTACGCGGAGAAGTTCGCGGTCTTCAACATCGCCGACAGTTGCCTGAGTGTGGGCGTCTGCCTCGCCGTACTCCTGGAATTGACCGGACGTCAGCGGGACGGCCGTCGCGCCGTCCGCAAGAAAGCGGAGCCCGCAGCGTGACCGTTCGTTCCCTGCCGGTGCCCGACGGGTTGGACGGCATGCGGCTCGACCAGGCCGTCTCGAGACTGTTCGGGCTGTCCCGCACCGCCGCGGCGCTGCTGGTCGAGGCCGGTGACGCGCTCGTCGACGGTTACCCCCGGCCGAAGTCCGACAAGGTCGCCGCCGGTTCCTGGCTCGAGGTCACGCTGCCCGCACCGATCCCGCCGCCGACCGTGGTGGCCGAACCGGTCACCGGGCTGACCATCGTCTACAGCGACGACGACATCGTGGTGGTGGACAAGCCGGTCGGCGTGGCCGCGCACCCGAGCCCCGGCTGGACCGGGCCGACCGTGGTCGGCGGCCTGGCCGGGATGGGGCAAAATGTCGCCACCAGCGGCGCGGCCGAGCGGCAGGGCGTCGTGCACCGGCTCGACGTCGGCACCACCGGGCTGATGGTGGTGGCCAAGAGCGAGATCGCCTACAGCGTGCTGAAGCGGGCCTTCAAGGAGCGCGAGGTCGACAAGCGTTACCACGCGGTGGTCCAGGGGCACCTCGATCCGCTGCGCGGCACCATCGACGCGCCGATCGACCGGCACCCCACCGCGGATTACAAGTACGCGGTGATGAACTCCGGCAAGCTGAGCGTCACCCACTACGACACGCTCGAGGCGTTCCGGTCGGCCAGCCTGATCGACGTGAAGCTGGAGACCGGCCGCACCCACCAGATCCGGGTGCACTTCTCGGCGATGCGGCATCCGTGCGCCGGCGATCTCACTTACGGCGCCGACCCCACCCTGGCTGCGAAGCTTCATCTGAACAGACAGTGGTTGCACGCCCGAGAATTGGGGTTCCTCCATCCCCGAACGCACGATGAGGTCCGGTTCGTCAGCGACTACCCTGAAGATCTCAAGTTCGCGCTTGACGTCCTTCAGGACGGAAGCTGATTTTCGGGGGAAACAGTCACGTGGGACCCGCGGACCCTGCGCGGGAGCCGATCGTGGACCGCGCGGCAGTGTTACGGATCGTCGGCGGCATGGCCGTCGTGCTGGCGGCTGCCGTGCTGGTGCTCGGCGTCATCTGGGCCACCCGCAACGACGTGGTGCTTCCCGGCGAGGATGATCCGGGCGACGTCGTCCGGGTCGGTGTCGTGCAGGGACAGACGGTCGGTGGTTATCTGCAGTCCACCCACACCGAGCTGGCCACCCTCACCGATCCCACCGGGCCGGCCGCCGGCGACACCTGGGCGCTGGTGAGCCTGTCCGAATACGTGGCGCCCGGCGCGCTCGCCGGCATCCTCGACGGCGCCCCGGTGGCGCAGGTCTACACCCGGGTGCCGCTGGCCGGGCAGCACACCCAGGTGGTGCGCATCCCGGTCTATCAGCTGCCCGGCGACGTGCTCGCCGGGATGCTCGGCGCCGCCCTGCAGCGCGACCAGGAAGAGGCGGAGTACCGCCAGCTCGGCCAGCGCCTCGGCGACGACGACGCGAACCAGCAGCGGGTCCGGGCGGCGTACGAGTCGGCCGCGCACACCGCCCGCACCGAGGCGCAGGCCTACCGGTCGGGCTGCTCCTGCGCGTTCGCGGCGGTCGTGCGGGCCACGCCGGCCGCGTTGCAGGCGGTCGCCGGCCGGCCCGGCGTGCGCGCCGTCGACCCGGCGCCCGAGGTGCGACGGCTCGATCGGGCCGAGTTCCGGCCGCCGTTGCCGGAGCAGGAGGGCACGATTCCGGCGGATCCGAGCGGATCTCCGATTCCTGTGCCAAACGACGGTTCGGCCATTGCCTCGCGGACGCCCGCGCCGATACTGTCTGCGTCCGGAGCGCCTGTGACATCCACCTCATCGGCCGCCTTCAAACCCTCGCCTGATTCGTCGGCCACGGCACCGGAGGAGCGCACTGCCGTGCCTTCAGCTACAGACGTGAGTGCTGCTCAGGGTGCGCCGGGCCCGTGACGATCACATCTCGAGAGCCGTCTGTCCGTTAAGTTCTCGTCCGCGAAACGTACGGATGGCCATCCGAGCGCGACCGTT
Organism: Actinoplanes sp. NPDC026619; assembly: GCF_040638295.1. NCBI lineage: Bacteria > Bacillati > Actinomycetota > Actinomycetes > Micromonosporales > Micromonosporaceae > Actinoplanes > Actinoplanes sp. NPDC026619. The sequence continues at coordinate 968,844 of NZ_JBEZYA010000001.1, read as the reverse complement.
GTGCCGTTGTTCGATCAAGGAGACCGACCAGGGTTGGTCGCTCGGGCAGTGGCCCGAATAGGGTTCGCTCCGTAGCCTGTCAGGGGCGAAGAACCAACCGCCGTTTCACCGTAGGTAGTGCAGGGAGGACGAGCCGTGGATGGGACCGAGACCGGCTGGGGCCGGCCTGCGGAACCAGCCCCGCGTTGGCGGGCGCTGCTCGACCGTGCCCGGCACGGCGCACGCGCCGCCGCCGAGGAGACCCCGGCCGAGCCGGAGCGCGAGATGCCACCGGCGCCGCCGCAACAGTTCGGCCAGCCCCTGCCCAGCCGCCGGCCGTACAATCCGCTCGATCCGCGCCCGGCCCAGCAGCCCGGCTACGAGCAGCGCCCGCCCGAGCCGCAGCGCCCGCCGGAGCAGCAGTTCGAGCCCCGGCCGATGCCGCAGCGGCCGATCAACCCGCTCGACCCGCGGCACCAGGCCCGGCAGGCCCCGCCGCCGCCGGCCCCGATCCCTGCGCACCCCGGTCCCCAGCCGGAGACCAACGGCCGCCGCGGTGTCCCGGAGCAGCCGCACAGCTTCTTCAGCCCGGCCCCGGCGCCGGCCCGGTCCACTCCGGTGGCCCCGCCCGCGCCGCCGGCCCCGCTGGCCCCGCCGCAGCGCGACTACCCGCAGATCCGGGCCTCCGCCGTGGCGCCCGTGCGGCCGTCCCCGGCCCCCGTGCCGGCGCCCGCCCCGACCTCGCCGGCCGGCGCCCGCATCGAGTGGCGGCAGACCGAGCCCGCCGGTGAGATGGACCGGGCCGTCGCGGTGCTGCGCCGCAAGCTCGGCAAGCCGCGGGTGCTGGCCTTCGCCAACCCCAAGGGCGGCGTGCACAAGACCACCGCCACCGTGCTGGCCGCGGCCACCATCGGCAGCGTCCGCGGCCGCGGCGTGCTCGCCTGGGACGACAACGAGCTGCGTGGCACGCTCGGCCTGCGGGCCGGCAGCGCCCGGCACGCCCGCACCATCAAGCACCTGCTCGCCGACCTGATGAGCATCGAGAACCTGCACGGTGACGGTCTGCTCAGCGAGCTCGACGCCTACCTGAGGCACGCCTCCGACGGGTCGTACGACGTGCTCGCCGGCGAGGAGAACCCGCGCTTCGCCCAGCGGCTCGACCAGGGCACCGTGCGCCGGGTGATGGACCTGCTGCGCCGCACCCACGACGTGATCTGCGTCGACACCGGCAACAACGTGGAGAGCGTCAACTGGCAGACCGTGATGCGCCAGGCCGACCAACTGGTGATCACCACGGTGCCCCGCGAGGACGCGGCGTTCACCGCCGACTGGATGCTCGACGTGCTCGACGAGAGCGGCATGGGTGACCTGGTCGCCAACGCCGTGACGTTGATCTCCTGCCCGTCGCCGGGGCCGCTGCCGATGCTGGCCGATTTCGCCAAGCATTTCGCCACCCGCACCCGTGGCGTCGCGGTCGTGCCATACGACCCGTCTCTCGAGGTCGGCTCCTCGATCGAGTACCAGGACCTCCAGCCGGAGACCAAGCAGGCGTGGCTCAAGGCGGCGTCCATGATGATCGAGCCGTTCGCCGAATGAACTCCGCGCGCCCCTCGAATCTTGTCGGTGGGTCGGACTAAAGTCGCTCGGGTCGTCACAACTTAAGGGGGCCCCGGGTGTCTGACTCGTTCGTGCATCTCCACGTGCACACCGAGTATTCGATGCTCGACGGAGCCGCCCGGGTCAAAGACCTGCTGGGCGAGGCGGCGCGGCTGGGCATGCCGGGCGCGGCCATCACCGACCACGGCAACATGCACGGGGCGTTCGACTTCTACACCCAGGCGAAAGCGGCCGGGGTGACCCCGGTGATCGGCGTCGAGGCCTATGTCGCCCCCGAGTCCCGGCTGACCAAGAGCCGCATCAAGTGGGGCCGCCCGGAGCAGAAGGGCGACGACGTCTCCGGCAACGGCGCCTACACCCACATGACCATGTGGGCGCGCAACGCGGTCGGCCTGAAGAATCTGTTCCGGCTCAACTCGCGCGCCTCGATGGAGGGCCAGCTCGGCAAATACCCGCGGATGGACTTCGACATCATCGCGGAGCACGCCGAGGGCATCATGGGCACCACCGGCTGCCCGTCCGGCGTCGTGCAGACCCGGCTGCGGCTCGGCCACTTCGACGAGGCGCTCGCCTCGGCCGCGCGCTACCAGGAGGCGCTCGGCAAGGACAACTACTTCCTCGAGATCATGGACCACGGTCTCGAGATCGAGAAGCGGGTGCGCGACGGCCTGCTCGAGATCGGCAAGAGGCTCAACATCCGGCCGCTGGTCACCAACGACTCGCACTACACCTTCGAGGAGCAGGCCGCCGCCCACGACGTGCTGCTGTGCGTGCAGACCGGCAGCAACGTGGCCGACCCCAACCGGTTCCGCTTCGACGGCAACGGCTATTTCGTCAAGTCGGCCGACCAGATGCGCGCGGTCGACTCCTCCGACGCGTGGCAGGAGGGCTGCCGCACCACGCTGCTGGTGGCCGAGAAGGTCGACATCACCGGCATGTTCACCTTCAAGAACCTGATGCCCCGATTCCCGATCCCGGAGGGCTACACCGAGGAGGAATACTTCCGCCACGTGGCGTACGAGGGGCTCCGCCGCCGCTTCCCGGACGGCATCCCGGAGACACACGTAACCCAGGCGGAGTACGAGCTCGGCATCATCATCCAGATGGGCTTCCCGTCCTACTTCCTCGTGGTCGCCGACTTCATCCAGTGGTCGAAGAACAACGGCATCGCGGTCGGCCCGGGTCGTGGCTCCGCCGCGGGCTCCCTGGTGGCCTACGCGATGGGCATCACCGACCTCGACCCGCTGCCGCACGGCCTGATCTTCGAGCGGTTCCTCAACCCCGAGCGCATCTCGATGCCCGATGTCGACATCGACTTCGACGAGCGCCGGCGCGCCGAGGTCATCAAGTACGTCACCGACCGCTGGGGCGAGGACAAGGTCGCGCAGATCGCGACGTTCGGCACGATCAAGGCGAAGGCCGCGATCAAGGACTCGGCCCGGGTGCTGGGTTACCCGTACTCGGTGGGCGACCAGATCACCAAGGCCATGCCGCCCGACGTGATGGGCAAGGGCATCACGCTCGGCGGCATCTTCAACAAGGACGACAAGCGGTACAGCGAGGCCGGCGAGGTCCGCTCGCTCTACGAGCAGAACCCCGACGTCAAGAAGGTGATCGACACCGCGCGCGGGATCGAGGGCCTGATCCGGCAGACCGGTGTGCACGCGGCCGGCGTGATCATGTCGGCCGAGCCGATCATCGACCACATCCCGCTGATGCGCCGGGCATCGGACGGCGTGATCATCACGCAGTTCGACTACCCGACCTGCGAGACGCTCGGCCTGCTCAAGATGGACTTCCTGGGCCTGCGAAACCTGACGATCCTCGACGACGCGGTCAAGAACATCAAGCTCAACCACAGCATGGAGATGGACCTTCTCCAGCTGCCGCTGGACGATCCGGCGGCCTACGAGCTGCTGGCCCGGGGCGACACGCTCGGCGTCTTCCAGCTCGACGGCGGGCCGATGCGGTCGCTGCTGCGGCTGATGAAGCCCGACAACTTCGAGGACATCTCCGCCGTCCTGGCGCTCTACCGGCCCGGCCCGATGGGCGTCGAGTCGCACACCAACTACGCGCTCCGGAAAAACAAGCTGCAGGAGATCACGCCGATCCACCCGCAGCTCGAGGAGCCGCTGCGGGAGATCCTCGAGCCGACCTACGGCCTGATCGTCTATCAGGAGCAGGTGCAGCGCGCCGCGCAGATCCTGGCCGGCTACACCCTCGGCCAGGCCGACCTGCTCCGCCGGGCGATGGGTAAGAAGAAGAAGGAGATCCTCGACAAGGAGTACGGCCCGTTCCGCGACGGCTGCCGCGAGCACGGCTACTCCGACGAGGCGATCAAGGCGGTGTGGGACGTCCTGGTCCCGTTCGCCGGCTACGCGTTCAACAAGGCCCACTCGGCGGCATATGGTCTGGTGTCCTACTGGACGGCCTACCTGAAGGCGCACTACCCGGCCGAATACATGGGTGGTCTGCTCACCAGCGTCGGCGACGACAAGGACAAGATGGCGATGTACCTGGCCGAGTGCCGGCGCATGGGCATCCAGGTCCTGCCGCCCGACGTCAACCAGTCCGCCGGCCCGTTCACCCCGGTCGGCACGGACATCCGGTTCGGTCTCGCGGCCGTCCGCAACGTCGGCCACAACGTGGTCGAGGCGATCGCCCGCTGCCGCAAGGAAAAGGGTGAATACCAGGACTTCTACGACTTCCTGTCGAAGGTGGACGCGGTCGCCTGCAACAAGAAGACGATTGAATCGCTGATCAAGGCGGGCGCGTTCGACTCGATGGGGCACAGCCGCAAGGGCCTGCTCGCCGTGCACGCCGAGGCGATCGACGCGTACGCGGACGTCAAGCGCAACGAGGCGGCCGGCCAGTTCGACCTGTTCGGCGCGTTCGGCGACACCGAGGGCGGCAGCGCGGCGACGGTGGCCATGCCGACCATCACCGACAGCGAGTGGGACAAGCGCGACAAGCTGGCCTTCGAGCGCGAGATGCTCGGCCTCTACGTCTCCGACCACCCGCTCGCCGGCCTCGAGCAGCTGCTGGCGAACGCGGCCGACACCACCATCGCCGCCCTCAACGAGGAAGGCTCCGTCCCCGACGGCCAGATCGTCACGCTGGCCGGCATCCTCACCGGCGTGCAGCGGCGGATCACCAAGCAGGGCCGCGCGTGGGCGTCGGCCACCCTGGAGGACCTGGCCGGCGGCGTCGAGGCGCTGTTCTTCCCGAACACCTACGAGGTGATCGGGCAGTACATCGCCGAGGACGCCATCGTCGTGGTCAAGGGCCGGGTCGACCGGCGTGACGACACGCCGCGCATCATGGCGATGGACATGTCGCTGCCCGACGTCACCCACAACCCGGACAGCAAGCCGATCGTCCTCACCATGCCGATCACCCGGTGCACCCCGCCGCTGGTGAGCGAGCTGAAGGAGATCCTGACCAGCCACCCCGGCGACGCCGAGGTGCACGTCAACCTGCAGAACGGCAGCCGCACCACGGTCCTGCGCCTCGGCGCCGTCCGGGTCGCGCCCACCCCCGCGCTGCGCGCCGACCTCAAGACGATCCTCGGCCCCTCCGCGGTCGCCTGACCACCGGACACCTGGCAGGATCGTAGGGTGAATCCGAACCAGGAGCCGCAGGGCTACGGCCTGGCCCATCCGTCCGGCCCGGAGGCCGGTCCCGAGCTCGAGGCCGAGGCCGGCCCGGCACCGTTGCGGTGGTGGGCGATGAGCCGCACCCCGCGCCGGCCGTGGCGGCGCACGGCGGCGGTCGCCGTTCTCACCGCAGCCGCGCTGTTCGTGCTCGGGGCCCCGTTCGGCCTCCTGTGGGCGTGGCTGGCGCCGTCCGTGCCGGTCCTGCAGACCGGCAACACCCTCGGCGGCATCGTCATCAACGACAACGCGCCCGAGGAGTATGTGGCCGCCGACGGCTGGTACACGTTGCTCGGACTGGGCTTCGGCCTGCTCGTCGCGATCGTCGTCTGGCTGCTGCTGCGCCGCGACCGGGGTCCGTTCCTGCTGCTCGGCGTGGTGGCCGGCACCCTCGGCGCCGGTTACCTGATCGGCCCGTGGATCGGCGAGATGGTCGGGCGCTCCGATTACCAGCACTGGAGCGAGACCGCCACGAAGGGCGCGGCCTACTTCGCCCCGCCCGAGGTGCACTCGACCGGGCCGCTGCTGGTGCCGGCGTTCGCCGCGGCGATCATGCTGACCCTGCTGTCCGGCTGGTCGAACGACCCCGACCTCGACCAGCCCGGCGCGAAGCCCGGTTACGGCCCGAACACCGCCGCCGAAGACGCCTGGGCGTCCCCGGAGCCGCTGGTCGAGGAAGCGGAGCCGGGCCGGCCCACGATCAGCTAAGGCCGGCGGTCAGTTAGGGCTGGCCGGCCGGGCCAGGTCGGAGAGCGGCACCGGCACCGCCCGCACCCGGGCCAGCAGCCCGGCCTCGCGGTTGAGCAGTTTCAGCTCGGTGCGCAGCCGGCTCGCCGTGTCGGGCGCCGCCAGCAGCAGTTGGCGCTCGTCGGTGGTCAGCTGGGCGGTCGCGGCGATCAGGTGGGACAGCACGGTCGGGTCGCCGGGGACCGCGTCGAGCACCTCGGAGTCGGGGCGCAGCAGGTCGAGGTAGGTGCGGAAGGCGGCCAGGGCGCGCGGCGCCAGCGCGGCGGCGACCTCGTCGGCCGACTCGTCCGGCAGCCACTCGACGGCGGCCGTCAGGTAGGGCTCGGCGCCCTGCTGGACGTCGGTGATCGAGAAGCGGCGGCGGCCGACGGTCATGATGTCGAAGCGCCCGTCCGGCAGCTCGGTCACCTGACGCAGCTCGGCGGTGCACCCGACCGGGTAAAGATCTTCGACCCGCACCGGGGCCACCTCGGGCTCCGGGTCGTCGTCGGAGGCCGGGGACGGCGCCTCGACCCCCCGGCGCAGCGTGACCACGCCGAACTCGTGCGGGCCGTCCTCGGGGCTGGCCACCAGCTCACGGACGAGCGAGCGGTAACGCTCCTCGAAGATGTGAAGCGGAAGCACAAGGCCGGGAAACAGCACCGTACCCAGCGGGAATACTGGTAGCCGGTCGCTCACGACCTCAGCCTATCGGCCGCCCCATCATGGTCAACCCTGACGCTGCCGCGTGCCGGATGTCTCAAGCCCTGGGCCCGGGCAACGGTCGGCTGGGGCGGCCGCCGGCGCGCCGCCTAGGATTGTCGCGTGCTGAAACTGACTGACCTGCGTGGCTCTGGCCGGGATCCCCGGGGCATCCTGCCCCGGGCTCAGCTCGACGTGTCGGTGGCCGTCGAGCGGATCCGGCCGGTGGTCGAGGCGGTCCATCAGCGCGGTTTCGACGCGATCCGGGAATACACCACGAAGTTCGACGGCGTCGACCTCCAGCGCCTGCGGGTGCCGGTGGAGGCCATCACGGCCGCCGGTGAGTCCCTCGAGCCGGAGATCCGCGAGGCGCTGCTCGAGTCGATCAAGCGGGCCCGCAAGGTGCACCGCGACCAGCGGCGACAGGACATCACCACCCAGGTGGTCGACGGCGGCTCGGTCACCGAGCGCTGGGTCCCGGTGCGCCGGGTCGGCCTCTACGTGCCCGGCGGCCTGGCGGTCTATCCGTCGACCGTGGTGATGAACGTGGTGCCCGCCCAGGAGGCCGGCGTCGACGCGCTGGTCGTGGCGTCCCCGCCGCAGAAGGAAAACGGCGGCCTGCCGGACGCCCGGGTGCTCGCCGCGTGCGCGCTGCTCGGCGTCGACGAGGTCTACGGGGTCGGTGGCGCCCAGGCGGTCGCGATGCTGGGCTACGGCTCGGACGGCGCCGGCGAGGGCGACCGGTGCGAGCCGGTCGACGTGATCACCGGGCCCGGCAACATCTGGGTCACCGCGGCCAAGCGGCTGCTGCAGGGCACGGTCGGCATCGACGCCGAGGCCGGGCCGACCGAGATCGCCATCCTCGCCGACGACACCGCCGACCCGCGGCACGTCGCGGCCGACCTGATCAGTCAGGCCGAGCACGACCCGCTCGCCGCCAGTGTGCTGGTCACCGACTCCGAGACGCTGATCGCGTCGGTCGAGGCCGAGCTCACCCACCTGGTCGCGGCGACCAAGCACGCCGAGCGGGTGCGCACCTCGCTCACCGGCGAGCAGTCCGGCGTCGTGCTGGTCGACGACCTCGAGCAGGGTCTGGCGGTGGTGGACGCCTACGCGGCGGAGCACCTGGAGATCCAGACGCGCGACGCCCGGCAGTGGGCCATGCGGGTCCGCAACGCCGGTGCGATCTTCGTGGGCGCCTGGTCGCCGGTGTCGCTCGGCGACTACGCGGCCGGCTCCAACCATGTGCTGCCCACCGCGGGCTGCGCGCGGCACTCCTCGGGCCTGTCGGTGCAGTCGTTCCTGCGCGGCATCCACGTCATCGAGTACGCCGAGGCCGCCCTGAAGGACGTCGCGAAGCACGTGGTCACGCTGGCCAACGCGGAAGATCTGCCGGCGCACGGCGAGGCCGTCCAGGCCAGGTTCCCGGCATGAGGATCGAGGATCTGCCGATCCGGGACGACCTGCGGGGCCAGACGCCGTACGGCGCGCCGCAGCTCGACGTCGCGGTCCGGCTGAACACGAACGAGAACTCGTACCCGCTGCCCGACGAGGTGGTGGAGGCGATCGGCAAGGCCGTGCAGGCCGAGCTGCGCGACCTCAACCGCTACCCGGACCGGGACGCGGTCGCCCTGCGCGCCGCCCTCGCCGACTACCTCGGGCACGGGCTGACGGTGGCGAACGTGTGGGCCGCCAACGGCTCGAACGAGGTGCAGCAGCAGCTACTTCAGGCGTTCGGCGGGCCGGGGCGCAAAGCGCTCGGATTCGGCCCGTCCTATTCGATGCACCCGCTGCTCGCGCTGGGCAGCGGCACCGAGTGGATCGGCGCGCTGCGCGACCCCGACTTCGGGCTGTCACCGGCGGCGGCCGTCGCGAAGATCGAGGAGCACGACCCCGACCTGGTCTTCCTCTGCTCGCCCAACAACCCGACCGGCACCGCTCTCGACCCCGCGGTGGTCACCGCGGTGCTCGAGCGGGCGCGCGGCGTCGTGCTGGTGGACGAGGCGTACGCGGAGTTCGCCCGGCCCGGCACGCCGAGCGCCCTCGCGCTGCTGCCCGAGCACCCGCGGCTGATCGTGAGCCGGACGATGAGCAAGGCGTTCGGGTTCGCCGGCGGCCGGCTCGGTTATTTCGCCGCGCACCCGGCGGTTGTCGAGGCCGTCCAGCTCGTGCGTCTCCCGTACCACCTCAGTTCCTTGACGCAGGCGGCCGCACGCGCCGCAGTGGCGCAACGTGACGCTCTGCTCGCGACGGTCGAGGCGATCAAGGAGCAGCGTGACCGGATCGTCGCCACGCTGCGTGAGCGTGGCTTCCAGGTGGCCGACAGCGACGCCAACTTCGTGCTGTTCGAGGTGGGTGGCGACCAGAAAGTCGCTTGGCAAAAACTGCTCGACCGCGGTGTATTGGTCCGCGACGTCGGCCTGCCGGGCTGGTTGCGGGTAACCGCCGGTACACCTGATGAAACTCAAGCATTCCTGGAGGCGCTGCGATGAGCCGGACCGCGCGGGTTGAACGCGTCACCAAGGAGACCAAGGTGCTGGTCGAGATCGACCTCGACGGCGCCGGCCAGGGTGACCTGAACACCGGGGTCGGGTTCTACGACCACATGCTCAACCAGCTCGCCAAGCACGGCGGTTTCGATCTGACCGTGCGCACCGAGGGCGACCTGGAGATCGACGCGCACCACACCATGGAGGACACGGCCATCGCCCTCGGCGAGGCCTTCTCCCAGGCGCTGGGCGACAAGGCCGGCATCCGGCGGTACGGCTCGGCCACCATCCCGATGGACGAGGTGCTCTGCCGGGCCGCCGTCGACCTGTCCGGCCGCCCGTACGTGGTGCACGACGAGCCGGAGCTGGCGCCCTACATCGGCCCGGTCTACCCGACCAGCATGACCCGGCACATCTTCGAGTCGTTCGGCTTCGCGGCCAAGGTGACCCTGCACGTCAGCGTGCTGCGGGCGGCCCGCGACGGCGGCAAGCCGGACGCGCACCACGTGGTCGAGGCGCAGTTCAAGGCGTTCTCCCGGGCGCTGCGTGAGGCCGTCGAGATCGACCCGCGCAACGCCGGCGCGCTGCCGTCGACGAAGGGCGTGCTCTGATGGCGGTGGCCTGCTTCATCGTTGCCGGGTTCCTGGTCGGCGGCGTGATCCAGCTGGCGAGGTCGGGCGCCACCAGGTTCAGCGTGGGCCTGGTCGGCGTGCTCGCCGTCCTCGCGGTCGCGGGCGGCGTCGCCTGGATGATCCCGGGGGGCGACTCGTGACATCGGTGGTGATCCTCGACTACGGCTCGGGCAACCTGCGGTCGGCCGAGCGGGCGGTGGCCCGCACCGGCGCCGACGTGACCGTCACCAGCGATCTCTCGGCGGCGGCCGCCGCCGACGGCCTGTTCGTGCCGGGCGTGGGCGCCTACGCGGCGTGCATGGCCGGGATCGAGGCGCTCGGCGCCGGGCCGGTGATCGCCGAGCGGGTCGCGGCCGGGAAACCGGTGATCGGGGTCTGCGTCGGCATGCAGATCCTGTTCGACTCGGGCGTCGAGCACGGGGTCGAGACCAAGGGCCTGGGCCTGCTCCCGGGCGTGGTCAGCAAGCTCGAGGCGACGCGGATCCCGCACATGGGCTGGAACACTGTCGACATTCCCGAAAAATCGGACTTGTTCGACGGGCTGAGCAGGGATGCCCGGTTCTACTTCGTCCACTCGTACGCGGCCCGGGATCTTGAGGCTCTGAAAAGAGCCGGCGCCGAGGTGACCACCGCGACCCATGACCAGCCCTTCGCCGCCGCGGTCGAGCTCGGCAGTCTGACTGCCGCCCAGTTCCACCCGGAGAAGTCGGCCGACGCCGGTTTTGAGCTGCTGCGCAACTGGGTGGCTGGGCTCTAGAGGTGTCGAAGGAACGGGCGCGGCGGCGCGCCGAGCGCCTCGCCGTCCTGGAGAAGGAGAAGGCCGCCCGCGCCCGCAAGGTGGCCCGCCGGCAACGTCGCCGGGAGGTGGTCCGCAAGCTGACCCCGCGCGTGGGCCGGCCCGGCCGCATCTATCGGAGCAGCACCCGCGAACGCATCGGGATGGCCCTGGTGCCGCTGCTCGCCATCGCCGCGGTCTGGCTGCTGGTGCCGGACGTGCCGCTGCGCATCGTGCTGTCCATCATGATCGTCATCGCCCTGCCGGTCCTGGTCGTCCTCGTCCGAGGCCGGCGGGCCTGATTTCCGTCAAGGAGAAACCGTGACCCTCGAGTTGCTGCCCGCCGTCGACGTCGCCGACGGCCAGGCCGTCCGCCTCGTGCAGGGCGCCGCCGGTTCCGAGACCGCCTACGGCGATCCGCTCGAAGCCGCGCTGGCCTGGCAGAACGACGGGGCCGAGTGGGTGCATCTGGTCGACCTGGACGCGGCGTTCGGGCGCGGCTCGAACGCGGCGCTGCTCGCGGACGTGGTGCGGCGGCTCGACGTCAAGGTGGAGCTGTCCGGCGGCATCCGCGACGACGAGTCGCTCACCCGGGCCCTCGCGACCGGCGCGGCCCGGGTCAACATCGGCACCGCCGCCCTGGAGGACCCCCAGTGGTGCGACCGGATCTGCGGCGAGTACGGCGACCGGGTCGCGATCGGCCTCGACGTGCGCGGCCGCACCCTGGCCGCGCGTGGCTGGACCAAGGACGGCGGCGACCTCTACGAGGTGCTCGCGCGGCTCGACAAGGCGGGCGCGTCCCGTTATGTGGTCACCGACATCACCAAGGACGGCACCATGCGCGGGCCCAACCTGGACCTGCTGCGTGAGGTGTGCGCGGCCACCGACAAGCCGATCATCGCGAGCGGCGGCGTGTCCACCCTGGACGACCTGCGCGCGCTGGCCACCCTCGAGCCGGTCGGGGTGGAGGGCGTGATCGCCGGCAAGGCGCTCTATGCCGGCGCGTTCACCGTGGCCGAGGCCCTAGCGGTGCTGGGCCCACGCTGATCGGAGAGCCTGCTCGGCCGCTTTGATGGCCGGGCGGGCCGCCGCGGCCTCGCGCCAGGCGACGACGATCCGGCGGCGGGGCTCCGGGGTGAGACGGACGACCCGGACACCCTCGGGGAGCGCCGGCCGCGCGAGCCGCGGGATGACCGCCACCCCGAGCCCGGCCGCGATCAGCGTCAGCTGGGTCTCGAACTCGACCACGTGGAAGTCGGGCTGGACCCCGGGCTGCACCCGGACCAGCCACTCGTGGCAGATGTCGCCCATCTTCGACGCGATCCACCGCTCGTCGCGGCACTTCGCGAGCGTCGTCGTGCCGGTGAGGCGGTGGCCGCTCGGCACGATCAGGTCGGCCACGTCCCAGCCGAGTTCGACGTGCGCGATGCCGGCCGGGTAGCGCAGCGCCACCTCGGGCCAGTCGTCCAGCACCGCGAGGTCGACGTGGCCGCGATGCAGCGCCTCCAGGCCCTCGTGCGGGTTGACCTCGATCAGCCCGGTGGCCAGTTGCGGATGCTCGGACGCGAGCCGGTGCAGCGCCCACGGCATCAGGGCCCGGCACGCGGTGGCGAACGCGGCCACGGTGAGCCGCCCGGTCACCGTGTCGCGGTGGGCGGCCAGGGCCGCCTCGGCCTCGTCGACGGTGGCGAGGACCCGCTCGGCGTGCCGGGCGAGGACCTGCCCGGCCTCGGTCAGGCGCAGGCCGCGCCCGTCCTTCTCGACCAGCGTGGCGCCGGTCTCCCGCTCGAGCTTGGCGAGCTGCTGCGACACCGCCGAGGGCGTGCAGTGCAGCGCCTGGCCGGCCGCCAGGACCGTCTTGTAGCTGGCCACGGCGTGCAGAGCGCGCAGCCGACCCAGATCAATCATGTAGTGAAGCTACAACATGGGTGAAGAACTATTCGATGGTGCTTAACGGTTTCGTCTTGAAAAGTGGAGACATGAAACCGAGAGACGTCGCCCTGGCGGTGGCCGTCATGGCGATCTGGGGCGTCAACTTCGTCGCCATCGAGACCGGCCTCGACCACTTCCCGCCGCTGCTGTTCAACGCGCTGCGCTTCACTCTCGCCGCGTTCCCGGCGCTGTTCTTCGCCGGCCGCCCGCAGGTGCCGTGGCGGTGGATCGTGGCGGTCGGGCTGATCCTCGGGGTCACCAAGTTCTCGCTGCTGTTCGCGGGCATGGCGGCCGGGATGCCGGCCGGCCTCAGCTCGCTGGTCCTGCAGAGCCAGGCGCTCTTCACCGTGCTGTTCGCGGTGGTGCTGCTGCGCGAACGCCCGCGCCCGGTGCAGATCGCCGGGCTCGCCGTCGCCCTGGCCGGCGTCGTCGTGGTGGCCACCCGGACGGGCGCGAACTTCGGCGCGTTCCTGCTGATCATCGGGGCGGCCGCGGCGTGGGGCCTGTCGAACATCGCCACCCGCAAGGCGTCCCCGCCGGACACGCTGCGCTTCATGGTCTGGGTCAGCGCGGTGGCGAGCGGGCCTCTCCTGGTGCTCTCGCTGCTCATCGACGGCCCGGCGGCCGACCTCGCCGCGCTGCGCGCGATCGACGGCAAGGCCATCGGAGCTTTGGCGTACGTCGCGCTGATCTCGACACTTGCGGGCTTCGGCGCCTGGGGCTACCTACTGAAGCGGTACGGCGCCACGACCGTTGCGCCCTTTTCCATGCTCGTCCCGCTGTTCGGCATGGCGTCGGCCGTCCTGGTGCTCGGTGAGCACCTGCACCCGACCGACCTGATCGGCGGCGTCCTGGTGATCGGCGGCATCCTGATCGGCCTGGCCCGGGCACCGGCGGCCCGGCCCGCGCTGGTTAGGGTGGATGCATGACGGTGGCGGTGCGGGTGATCCCTTGTCTCGACGTGGACGCGGGGCGGGTGGTCAAGGGGGTCAACTTCGTCGACCTGCGTGACGCCGGCGACCCGGTCGAGCTGGCCGCCGCCTACGACGCGGCCGGCGCCGACGAGCTCACCTTCCTCGACGTGACCGCCTCCTCCGACGATCGCGGCACCATGCTCGACGTGGTGCGGCGCACCGCGGAGAGCGTGTTCATCCCGCTGACCGTGGGCGGCGGCGTGCGCTCGCCGGAAAATGTCGACGTGCTGCTGCGGGCCGGCGCCGACAAGGTGGGGGTCAACACCGCGGCGATCGCCCGGCCGGCGCTGATCTCGGAGATCGCCGAGCGGTTCGGCAACCAGGTGCTGGTGCTCTCGCTCGACGTGCGCCGGTCGGCCTCCCAGCCCAGCGGGTGGGAGGTCACCACGCACGGCGGCCGGCGCAGCGCCGATCTCGACGCGATCGAGTGGGCGCGCGCCGTGGCCGAGCTGGGTGCGGGGGAGATCCTGCTCAACTCGATGGACGCGGACGGCACCAAGGCCGGGTTCGACATCGAGCTCATTCGGGCGGTGCGGGCGGTGGTCGACATTCCGGTCATCGCGAGCGGCGGGGCGGGAACGGTCGAGCACTTCCCGCCGGCGGTCGAGGCGGGGGCCGACGCGGTGCTGGCGGCCAGCGTCTTCCACTTCGGCGACCTCCGCATCGGCGAGGTCAAGGACAGCCTGCGGGCGGCCGGCCACCCGGTGCGCTGACTTTTCCTTATCGCCCGTCGGCGAGCCGCAGCGAATATTCGCGGACGGCCGTGTTGTAGGTGCGCTCGTCGAGCGCCCAGTCCGACTCGCCCGGCGTGGTCGCCCGGTTGAGCTGCGCCTGCAGCGTCATCACCGCGGAGGACAGGCCGCTGAACGGGCGGGTGCGCCACAGCTGCTCACCGGCCGGAGCGACCTCGATGATGTCGTCCTCGACCATGATCAGGCCGGCGCCGGCCAGGCGGCGCACCGACTCCTCGAGCTCGGGGCGGCTCGGCACGGAGTGGTGCAGGAAATCGGCGGCGGCGAGCACGTCGGCCAGGCTGGCCCCGGTCACCGGCAGGGCGGCATGCATCGCCCGGTCACGCTCGAGGCGCTCGGCGATGACTGCGGACACGAAGATCCAAGCATCGTTCCACTGCCAGCCGCCAGCCCCCATGTCGCAATGATGCCGCGCCGCGGGCCGCCCGGGAAGGAAATGTGTCCGGATGATCACCTCCCGGCGCCGGTCAGTCCACAGTGGCCAATCTCTCCGGGCGCGTTACCGGCACCATGCACAGCGGCAGGAAGAGGTGCACGAGCGGGCCGATGGCCAGGGCGTACCCGATCGTGCCGACTCCGGCCGTGCCGCCGAGCAGGAAACCGGCGCCGAGGACGATCAGCTCGATAGCCGTCCGGACCAGACGGATCGATAGTTTCGGGAATCGGTGCACGATGCCGGTCATCAGGCCGTCGCGCGGGCCGGTGCCGAAGCGGCTGCCGATGTAAAGCCCGGTCGCCAGGCCGTTGACCAGGATGCCGCCGACCAGGTAACCCACCCGGGCCGGGATGCCGTGCCCGGCCGGGAGCACCGCGAGGGCGCCGTCAACCGCGAAGCCGACGACGAACAGGTTGGCGATGGTGCCGAAGCCGGGACGCTGCCGGAGCGGGATCCAGAGCAGCAGGATCGGCACGCCGAGCAGGATCACGACCCAGCCGAAGCTGATCCCGGTCACCTCCGACAGCCCTTGGTGGAAGACGTCCCAGGGGGTGAGACCCAGGTCGGACTTCACCATCATGGCCATGCTCACGCCGTACAGCACCAGGCCGGTGAAGAGCTGGATCAGCCGCCTCGTGAGACGTCGATCTCCGTTGCCAGTTCGGGTCATGAGTGCCACTCTGAAGGCCAATTGCCCTCGGCTGAAGAGCCAATTTCTGGGAGGTGGCTGTGACGAGCACCGTAAGAGGCTCACAACTGGCCCGCCTGCTCGGTCAGTGGCACTCCCTGCCGGGCCGGCACCGCAGCCCCGACTACGCCGCTCTCGCCGCCGCCGTGCGCGGCCTGCTCAGCGACGGGCGGCTGCCGCTCGGCGTGCGCCTGCCCGCCGAGCGGGAGCTGGCCGAGGCCCTCGCGGTCAGCCGCACCACGGTCAGCGCCGCCTACCGGACCCTGCGGGAGACCGGGCACCTGACCAGCCGGCGTGGGGCCGGCAGCTGGACCACCCTGCCGAACGGGCACCGGGTGGCCACCTCCGGCCTGTGGGCGGCGGGCGACGACCGCGACATCATCGACCTCGGCGTGGCCGCCCACCGGGCGCCCGACGAGCTGCTCGCCGCGGCCCGGGCCGCCGTCGAGGACCTGCCGCGTTACCTGGGCAGCGCCGGTTACCACCCGACCGGGCTGGTCGAGCTGCGCGAGGCGGTCGCGGCCGGTTACACCGCCCGTGGGGTCGCGACCAGCGCCGAGCAGATCCTGATCACCGCGGGCACCCAGCAGGCGCTCGACCTGGTGCTGCGGATGTCCGTGCCGGCCGGCTCGCCGGTGCTGGTCGAGGCGCCCACCTACCCGAACGCGCTCGCCGCGCTGGCCGCCCGGCGGGCCCGGATCGCCACCCACGGCCTCGACACCGCCACCGGGTGGGACGCCGAGATGCTGCTGGGCGCCCTGCGGCAGGGGCGGCCGCGCTGCGCGTATGTGATTCCCGAGTTCCACAACCCCACCGGCCACCTGATGGACGCTGATCTGCGCGAGCGGCTGGTGGCCACCGCGCACACGGCCGGCACCGAGCTGATCGTCGACGAGTCGTTCGTGGACCTGCCGCTCGACGGCGGCGAGATGCCACCGCCGGTGGCCGTCTTCGACCGGCACTCCCGGGTCGTCTCGATCGGCGGGATGAGCAAGGCCTACTGGGGCGGCCTGCGGATCGGCTGGGTGCGGGCCTCGGCGCCGTTCGTGCAGCGCCTCGCGGCCATCCGGGTCGGCGTCGACATGGCCAGCCCGGTGCTGGAGCAGCTGGTCGGGGTGCGGTTGCTGGAGCAGTCCCAGCGCATCGTCGCGGCCCGCCGGGCCGAGCTGCGGTCCCGGCGGGACGTGCTGATCGCGGCCCTGCGCGAGCATCTGCCCGAGTGGACCTTCACGGTGCCGGGCGGCGGGGTGATGCTCTGGGCCGAGCTGGACGGGCCGATCTCCAGCGCCCTGGCCCGGGCCGCCGAGGACGTCGACGTCCGGCTCGCGCCGGGGCCGCGGTTCGGCCTCGACGGCACCCTCGAACGGTATCTGCGGTTGCCGTTCACCCTGCCGGAAGGTGTTCTGGTCGAGGCGGTGAAGCGGATCGCGTCGGTCCGCTACGACCTCGACCGCAGCTCCCGGCCGTCCTGGCGGGCCCCCGCCGTCATCGCCTGAGAGGGTCAGCGGGTCTGCTCCAGCCACGACGCGTAGAGCTTGGCGTAGATCGAGCCCTCCTCGGCGACCAGGGCCGCGTGCGGGCCGCGCTGCACCACCCGGCCGGCGTCGACCACGATCACCTCGTCGGCGGACTGGGCGGTGGACAGGCGGTGCGCGATCGCGACGGTGGTGCGGCCGCGGGTGACGGTGTCCAGGGCGCGCTGCAACCGCACCTCCGTCGCCGGGTCCACCGCGCTGGTGGCTTCGTCGAGGACGAGCAGGTCGGGGTCGGCGACGTACGCCCGGACCAGTGCGACCAGCTGCCGCTCGCCCACGCTGAGCGCCTCGCCGCGCTCGCCCACCGGGGTCTGCAGGCCGGCCGGCAGGCCGTCGGCCCAATCGGCCAGGCCGAGTTCGGCGAAGGCTGCCGACAGTTCGTCGTCGCTCAGCTCCGGTGCGGCGAACCGGACGTTTTCCGCGATGGTCGCGTCGAACAGGAAGCCGTCCTGCGGGACCATCACCACCCGGGACCGCAGCGAGGAGAACTTCACTGAGGTCAGCGGGGTGCCGGACAGCAGCACCTCGCCGGACGCCGGGTCCATCAGCCGGGTCAGCAGCTTCGCGAACGTGGTCTTGCCGCTGCCGGTCTCGCCGACCACCGCGACCTTCTTGCGGGCGGCCAGCGTCAGGTCGACGTCGGCCAGCACGATCGGCCCGCCGGGGTAGCGGAACGACACGTCGGCGAAGCGCACCGACAGCGGGCCCGGCGGCAGCTCGACGCCCCGGTCGTCGGGGTCGGCGACGTCCGGCTCCAGGTCGAGCACGTCGAGCACACGGCGCCAGCCGGCCACCGCGTTCTGCGCCTCGTTGAGCATGTCGGTGGCGATCTGCACCGGCTGGATGAACAGGGTGACGAGGAACAGGAACGCGGTCAGCTCGCCGACGCTGAGACCGCCGTCCACGCCCATCAGGGTGCCGATCACGACTACCGCGGCCAGGGCCAGACCGGCGCCGATCTCGCCCGAGGAGAAGCTGGTCACGCTGGTGCGCAGGGCCTTCTGCTGGGCGGAGCGCAGGCTTTCGATCGAGGTGTCCAGGCGCTGCCCGGTGCGGCCGCCGACGCCGTACGCCCGGATGACCGTCGCGCCGACGACGCTCTCCGCGACCGCGCCCAGCATGACGCCGGTCCGCTCGCGGACCGAGCGGTAGACCGCGGCGAGCCGCTTCTGGAAGAGCCGGATGATCACCACGGACGGACCGAAGGCGAGCAGTACGACGATGGTGAGCTGCCACGAGTAGAAGAGCATGACCAGCGTCGACACCAGCAGCTGGCCGGAGGAGAGCAGCAGCTGCACGCCGCCGAACTGCAGGAACAGGGAGATCTGGTCGACGTCGCTGGTCACCCGGGACACCATCGAGCCGCGCCGCTCGGACTGCTGGTGCAGCATCGACAGATCGTGGATGTGCCGGAACGTCCGGGACCGCAGGGCGCCGAGCGCGGTCTCGCTGACCGTGAACAGCCGGCGGGTCATCAGGTAACCGGCGATCGTGGAGATCACCAGCGCGACGAAGGTGATCGCCACGACCCGGATGACGAAGCCGA
This sequence comes from Actinoplanes sp. NPDC026619, assembly GCF_040638295.1. Classification (NCBI taxonomy): domain Bacteria; kingdom Bacillati; phylum Actinomycetota; class Actinomycetes; order Micromonosporales; family Micromonosporaceae; genus Actinoplanes; species Actinoplanes sp. NPDC026619. Next base: position 950,408 of record NZ_JBEZYA010000001.1, on the reverse strand, counting down.
GGTCGGGGCCGCCGGCGCCGCGGATGCCGTGGTCGATGCCCTGCTGGACGGCGATCGGGACGGCGACCCGGCCACCCATCTGCACGAGGGCGAGCGCGATCGTGCCGGCCATGCCGGGGCGCAGCTCGGGGGAGAGCGACAGCCCCCGCTTCACCGTGGCGAGCGTGCCTTCCGCGGTGGTCATGCTGCGCTCACCTTTGGCCTGCCCTTCTGGCCCTCGCCTGCGACGCCGTTGCTCGGCGCGGCCGGGTGCCGCTCGGTGCAGGCGTTCATGCCTCGACCCTTTCCTGCTCGGCCTTCTCGTACGCGGTGACCAGGTCGGCGTAGCCCTCGTTGGTGGCGAGCAGGTCGGCGTGCGTGCCGGTGGCCACCACCTTGCCCTGCACCAGGTAGACGACCTCGTCGGCGAGCGCGATCGTGGCCCGGCGGTACGCGACCACCAGGATCGACGCGCCCGCGTCCCCGGAGCGCAGCGACCCGAGGATGGCCGCCTCCACGCGGGGGTCGACGGCGCTGGTCGCGTCGTCGAGGATCAGCAGCCGGGGATGGCCGGCGAGGGCCCGGGCCAGGGTGATCCGCTGGCGCTGGCCGCCGGAGAGCGAGGTGCCGCGCTCGCCGACCGCGGTGTCCAAGCCGTCGGGCAGCTTCTCGACGAAGCCATCGGCCTGGGCCAGGCGCAGCGCCGACCAGGCGTCGGCGTCGTCGAGGCCGTCGCGTTCGAGGTTGACGTTGCCGCGCACGGTGTCATCGAAGACGAACGGGATCTGCGGGACCAGCGCCGCGGCCCGGGCCAGCCCGGCCTCGGTCAGGTCCGGGGCCGGGACGTCGTCGATCGTGATCGTGCCGTCCGCCGGGTCGATCAGGCGGATGGCGAGGGACGCGATGGTGGACTTGCCCGATCCGGTCGGCCCCACCAGGGCAACGGTCTTGCCGGCCGGCACTTCGAAGCTGACATCGTGCAGGACGAGCGGGCCGTCGTCGTACCGGAAATCGATGTGGTGGAATTGAAGTTTTGCCGGATTTGTCGCAACAAGCTCGCGGGTCCCGTAGCGCAAATCGCCCGTTGCTGATAAAACGGCCTGCACCCGCTCCCAGCCCGCCACACTTCGCGGCAACTCGGCGACCACCCAGCCGATCGCCCGCACCGGGAAGGCCAGCACGGTGAACAGGAACGACACCGTGACCAGCTCGCTCACGCTGATCGCGCCGTTCTCCAGGCGCCAGGCGCCGAGCAGCAGCACGGCCAGCGTGCCGACGCTGGGCAGGCTGTCCATCACCGGGTCGAACAGGCCGCGCAGCCGGCCGACCGAGATCAGCGCGTCACGCAGCTCGGCCACGAAGACCGCGAAGCGCTGCGACTCGTCCTCCTCGCGGCCCATCGTCTTGACGACCAGGGCGCCGTCGAAGCTCTCGTGCGCCACCGCGCTGACCTTCGCGCGCATCTGCTGGGCGCGGATCTGCCGGGGCGACATGTAGCGCGAGTAGATGACGTTGAGCCCGAACAGCGACGGGAACAGCGCGACGCCGACCAGGGCGAGCACCCAGTCGGTGAGGAACAGCGCGATCACCGCCGCGAAGACCATGACGATGGTGCCGACCGCGAACGGGAACGGCGCGATCGGCACGAACGCGGCCTCGACGTCGGAGTTGGCGTTGGACAGCAGCGTGCCGGTGGCGTGCTTCTGATGCCAGGCCGGTGGCAGCGACAGGTAGCGGCGGGTCACCGCGCGGCGGTAGCGGGCCTGCAGCCGGAACTGCATGAAGCCGGCCCCGAGGCGGCGGCCGAAGATGCTGGCCACCCGCAGCACGCTGAGGCCGAGGAAGATCGCGGCGACCAGCACGAGCGACCCGGTGCTCGCCCGATGGTCGGCGAACGCGGGCACGACGACATCGCCGATCACGCCGCCCACCAGGTACGAGTTGGCGATGATCAGCAATCCGAAGACGCTGCTGCCGACCGCCCCGATGGTGAACAGGCGCGGCTCGGTCCGGATCGCCTGGCCGAGCACCCGCAGACCCCGTCCCAGCACGTCGCGGCTGGCCCTGCTGTGGCTCATTTCCTACCTGACTGGTAAGGGTGTGCCGGTAGAACCGGCCTTACCGACCCATCCTGCCGAACGGCCGCCGTCGTTTACACATGTGACCATGTGTCTACCATCACGTTCGTGACTGCCTTTGCTAAGAGCGAGCGTCATCAACTCGCCGATCTCCTGCTCCGGCTCGGCCCGGACGCACCGACCCTGTGTGCCGGCTGGACCACCCGTGACCTGGCCGCGCACCTGGTGGTGCGGGAGCGGCGACCTGATTCGGCCATCGGCATGCTGGTGCCGCCGCTACGCGAGCGGGGCGAACAGATCCGGCTGGCCAAGGCGGCCGAGCCGTTCGAGCTCGTCGTCGACCAGGTGCGCAATCCGCCCTGGTGGAGCCCGGTCAGCAACCCGCTGGTCGACGAGCTGGCCAACGCCGGTGAGTTCTTCATCCACCACGAGGACGTCCGGCGCGCCGCCGACGGCTGGGAGCCGCGCGACCTGAGCCGGGAGCAGGACGCGGCGCTGTGGCGCGGCGCCCAGTTCGCCGGGAAGATGGCCCTGCGCCGGGTGAAGATCCCGGCTCGGGTGGTCGAGTCCGGTGGCCTGGGCGAGTTCACGGTCGGGCCGGATCCGCAGGTCACGGTGCGTGGCTCGGCCGGCGAGCTGGCCCTGTTCCTGTCCGGCCGGCAGGGTGCGGCCCGGGTGGAGACGGACGGCCCCGACGAGCGGTTGCGGACGGTCCGCCTGGGTCTCTGATTGGCCCAACCGGATGCGGCGGAATTGGTCCGAACAGCGAGCCAATTTCGCCGTACGTTCGCGGTATGAAGCTTTCCGTGGCGCAGGGGACCGCGCTCAGCGTCGGCGCCGTCCTCGGCACCGGCGTGATCTCCATGCCCGCCCTCGCCGCCGAGGCGGCCGGACCGGCCTCGCTGGTCGCCTGGCTCGCCCTGATCCTGCTGTCGGCCCCGCTCGCCTGGACGTTCGCGGTGCTCGGCGCCCGCCACCCGGACAGCGGCGGCGTCTCGACCTACGTCCGGCTGGCGTTCGGGCCGAGCGCGGCCGCCGCCGTCGGCTGGTGTTTCTACTTCGCGGTGCCACTGGGCGCGCCCGCCGCGGCCGCGTTCGCCGGCGGTTACGTGGCCGACGTCGTCGGCGGCGGCGACACCACCGTGCTGATCACGTTCCTGTTCGTGGTCGGCCTGGTCTACGTCATGAACTGGTTCGGGCTGCGGATCTCCGGCCGGGTGCAGCTGGTGCTGACCGGCGTCCTGGCCGTGCTGCTGCTGATCACCGTGGTGACCGCGCTGCCGCACGCCCGGATCGGCAACCTGACCCCGTTCGCGCCGCACGGCTGGGCCGGGATCGGGGTGGCCGCGGCCGTGCTGGTGTGGGGTTTCGCCGGCTGGGAGGCGGTGTCGTCGCTGTCGCCCGACTACCGCAACCCGCGCCGGGACGTGCCACGGGCGACCGCGGTGGCGGTGGTCGTGGTCGGCGGCCTCTATCTCGCGGTCGCGGTGACCAGCGTGCTGGTGCTCGGGCCGGCGCTGGGGGACAGCCGGGCGCCGCTCGCCGACCTGCTCGCCGTCGGTGTCGGCGGGCCGGTGCGGGCGATCACCGCCGTGGTCGCGGTGCTGCTCACCATCGGGGCGGTCAATGCGTACCTGGCCGGGGCGTCCCGGCTCGGCACGGCCCTGGCCCGGGACGGCGCCCTGCCCGCCCGGGTCTTCGGCACCCAGCGCCGCTCGTTGACGTTCGTCCTGTTCGCCAGCCTCGGCTCGGTCCTGCTGCCGTTCCCGCTGCACACCTCGATGCTGCTGGTCACCGGCTGCTTCACGCTGGTCTACGTGCTCGGCACGGCGGCCGCGCTGCGACTGCTGCCGCGCGGCGCGTCCCGCGCCTGGGCGGCCGTCGCGTTCGTGGCGGTGATCGGGCTGCTCGTGCTCACCGGGCCGCCGGCGCTGCTGAGCCTGGTGGTGGCGGCCGGCGCGATCGGCTATCAGGCGTGGCGGGCCAGGAGGTCCGCGAAGATCGCGAGCCCCTCGTCGATCAGCGACGGGTCGGTCGCGCCGAACCCGAACACGAAGCCGGCCTGCGAGGTGGCGTAGGAGTATTCGGCCAGGTCCTCCACCGCCACACCGGCCGCGGCACACGCGGCGACCACCGGCGCCGCTTGAGTTCCGGCGTCCAGCAGTGCGGTCACGTGCAGGCCGGCCGCCGACGGCAGCACCGCGAGGCCGGGCATCGCGGCCAGCGCGGCGGCGATCCGGGCGTGCCGGCGGCCGTACTCACGGCCGGCCCGGCGCACGTGCCGGGCCAGCTGGCCGTCGTCGATGAACCGGGCCAGCGCGGCCTGGATCGGCGGGGAGCCGTAACCGTCGCCGAGCTGGCGGGCCGCGGCGAGGGCGTCCCGCAGCCCCGGCGGGGCCAGCACGAAACCGGTGCGCATCGACGGCAGCATGCTCTTGGAGAACGTGCCCGCGTAGATCACCCGGCCGGCCGTGTCCAGGCTGTGGAGCGGCTCGAGCGGCCGGGCCCGGTAGCGGAACTCGCTGTCGTAGTCGTCCTCGACGATCGCGGCGGCCCGCCGGCGCGCCCAGTCCAGCAGCTCGCGGCGGCGGGCCAGGCTCATCGCCCGGCCCAGCGGGAACTGGTGCGACGGGGTCGCGTAGACCAGCCGGCAGCCGGCCGGCAGCGCCGTCACCACCAGGCCCTGCTCGTCGACCGGCACGCACGCGACCCGGCAGCCGAGCGACTCGAACAGCATCCGGGCCGGCGGATAGCCCGGATCCTCGACCGCCACCGCGTCACCCGGTCGCAGCAGCACCCGGGCGATCAGGTCGAGCGCGTGCTGGGTGCCGTTGGTGATCACCACGTCGTCGGGGCCGGCCCGCAGCGACCGCGACACGCCCAGGTAGCGGGCGATCGCCGCGCGCAGGGCCGGATGCCCGGCCGGCGACGCGTACATGGCCGGGTTGTTCGCGCCGAGCCGCATTTCCGCGGTCACCAGGCGCCGCCAGGTGTCGAACGGGAACAACGTCGCGTCCGGGATGCCGGTGCGGAAGTCGTATCGCGGTGGCCGCTGATCGCCGCTGGTGGGGCGCGGTTTCCACGGCTCGCGGGGCCGCAGCGGGTCGGCCGGCGCCCGGCGCGGGCCGGGGGCCGCCGGGGTCGGCGCGACGAACGTGCCGGAACCCACCCGGGACACCAGGTAGCCCTCGGCGCCGAGGCGCTCGTAGGCGGTGGCCACGCTGCCGCGGGACACGCCGAGGTCGGCGGCCAGCGCCCGGGTCGGCGGCAGCCGGTGCCCCGCCGGGAGCCGGCCGTCCACGATGGCGGCCCGCAGCGCCCGGTAGACGAGCACCGTCTTCTCGCCGTTGCCGCCGGGTTCGAGAACGAGATCCACTCGCCCATTCTGGTATGAGCAAGGCGATATGCCGGCGTACGGCCGGACGCCACCTAATCTGTTGATCATGCGGAGCGGCGGTCGCCGCATTGGCGGGCCACGAGCCCGTAGGCGGCCGCCGACCGACTTGCGAGAATCGGTTCCGGTAAATATGTTGCGCTAGGTGACCGGGCTGCTACCCATCGGTGCCGAACGGTGAGCGGCCTGTGGCGTAACCGGGAGTTCAATCTCCTCTGGACCAGCCAGTCGCTCTCCGACCTCGGCGCGTCGATCGCGCAGCTCGCGGTCCCTTTGCTCGTGCTGGAGCTGACCGGCTCGCCGGTCAAGGCGGGCGTGGTCGGCACCACCGCACTCCTCGCCCGGCTCGCCGCCCGGCTGCCCGCCGGTGTCCTCGCCGACCGGATCGACCGTCGGCGCACGCTGCTGTTCTGCGATCTCGTCCGGCTGCTCGCGTTCGCCGCGCTCGCCGCCGCGATCGCCACCGGCCGGGCCGGCCTCGCCGTGATCATCGTGGTGGCGGTGCTCGACGCCGTCGGCAACGCCCTGTTCAGCACGGTCGAGTACGCCTCGCTGCGCAGCATCGTCCCGCCGGTGCAACTGCCGGCCGCGGTGGCCCGCAACGAGGCCCGGGCCTACGGCGCGTCGCTCGCCGGCCCGCCGCTGGGTGGCCTGCTCTTCGGTGTCGCGCCGTTCCTGCCCTTCCTCGGCAACGCGGTGTCCTATCTGTTCTCGCTGACCGGCGTCGCGCTGATCCGCCGGCCGATGCAGGCGCGCCGCGACCCCGACCCGCCCGGGCACGCGGCCGCGCTGGCCGAGGGGCTGCGCTTCGTCTTCGGCAACCCGTTCCTGCGGGCCGTGCTGGCCATCGCCGCGCCGTTGAACTTCGCGCTCAACGGCGCGGTCTTCACCATCATCGTCACGCTGCAGCAGCACCAGGTGCGGCCGGGCGTGATCGGCCTGACCGAGACGATCGTCGGGGCCGGCGGCCTGGCCGGCGCGCTGGCGGCGCCCGGCCTGCAGCGGTGGTTCCCGTTCCCGCGGCTGATCCGCTCGATCTGCTGGGCGTCGGCCGCCGTGCTGATCCCCAGCGCCTGGCTGACCACCAGCGTGGCCGCCGCGGTGCCGCTCGCCCTGGTCATCTTCATCGGGCCGGCCTGCAACGCGGCGCTCTTCGGCTATCAGGCCGCGATCACCCCGGACCACCTGCAGGGCCGGGTGCTCAGCGTGATCTTCATGTCCGCGATGTCGGCGTCGGCCGCCGCGCCGCTGCTGGCCGGGCTGATCGTGACGGCCTGGGGCAGTCAGGTCGCGATCGGCGTCTTCGCGGCGGCGGTGGCCGGGTCGGCGCTGATCGCGAGCCTGGCCGCGGGCATCCGCGACATGAAGCCGATCGACCAGGTCAGCGCCGTCTGGCCAGCTCGGACCGATCGATGAAGCAGCCGGCGCCGACCGGTCGCGTACAGGCAAATGCCCCGGCGATCGCCGCGTCGCGCAGGCATTCCTCGTCGCCGTCACCGGCCAGCCAGGCCGCCAGGAAGGCGGCGGCGAAGGCGTCGCCGGCGCCGTTGGTGTCGGTGACCGGCGCGCCCGGGTCCGCCGCCGGCTGATGCACGGCGCCGTCCCGGGTGTGCAGCGTGGCGCCCCGCGCGCCGTCGGTGACCAGCACCCGCGTCGCCACGCCCTCGGTCAGGATCCGCTCGGCGGCGCCGCCGGCGAGTTGCACGGCGCTCACGAAGACGAGATCGGCGCCGAGCGCGAAGTCCAGCTGATGGGGATTGGTGCCGTCCCAGTCATGCAGATCGGTGGAAATCGTCAAATTCAACGCGCGCAGCTCGGGAAGGAGGTGCCGCCCAAAATCCATGATCGTCAGGTGCACGTGCCCGAATTGTCCGAGGAGTGGCTCGTAGAGCGACGGCGGCAACCGGAATCCGGGCACGTCCCGGCCGTCATAGATGGAGAGCCGGCGGCCGTCCGGGGCCATCAGGTTGACGGCGCGCCGGGTTCCCGCCGGCGACACCGCCGTGTGCAGGGGAATTCCCCACTCGGCGAACGCCGCCGCCACCCGTCGCCCGGCGTCGTCATTGCCGATCGTGTCGGCCACCGCGACCGGCACGCCCAGCGTGTGCAGCGCGAGCGCCACGCAGGTGCCGGTGTGCGACACGTCGTCGTGGATGGGGCCGGTGGGCCGGGCCGAGTCCGCCCCGAGCACCGGCAACCCGGCCACCGGGACGACGGTATCGATCCCGGTTCCACCCACCACGAGAACGCCCATGCAATCGGACGTTACCGGCCAGTCGGTCGATAGACTCGTCGGTACTGGCTCTCCGGCCGCACTTTCAATACCCTCCGGTAACTAGTACGCAATAATCCCCCAGTCCAGGTTCGTAAGGCGGCGCCCGATGGCTCTCGACGTTCCCTACCGCTCGATCCCCGACATGTTCTTCAAGCGCGTGGCGGCGACCCCGAACGGTCAGGCGTTCGCGACGCCCAACGCCGACGACACCGGCATGGTCTGGCACACCTGGTCCGAGGTGGGGGAGCGGGCCACGCGCATCGCCGCCGGCCTGCGGGCGCTGGGTGTGGGCCTGGAGGACCGGGTCTCGATCCTGGCCGGCACCAGTTACGAGTGGATCCTGGCCGACCTCGGCATCAACTGCGCCGGCGCCGCGACCACCACGGTCTACCCGACCACCGAGCCGGAGGACGCGAGCTACATCATCGCCGACTCCGGTTCCCGGGTGCTGATCGCGGAAAATCCGAAGCAGGCCCTCAAGATCTCCGGCGCCACCACCAGCGTCACCCACGTGGTGCTGCTCGCCGGGCAGGCCGACGCCGGCGCCACCCCGCCGCAGCTGACCCTGGCCGAGCTGGAGGAGCGCGGCGAGGCCGCGCTGCGCGACAACCCGAAGCTGATCGAGCAGGTCCTCGACGAGGTCGGCCCCGACCACCTGGCCACCCTGATCTACACCTCCGGCACCACCGGCAAGCCCAAGGGCGTGCAGCTGCTGCACTACGGGTGGACCTGGGAGGGTGTCGCGCAGGAGGACCTGGGCCTGTTCGAGGCCACCGACCTGCAATACCTCTGGCTGCCGCTGTCCCACTCGTTCGGCAAGACGCTGCTGTGCGGCATCATCCACGTGGGCGTGCCGACTTATGTCGACGGCCGCGTCGACAAGCTGGTCGACATGCTCTCGGTGGTCAAGCCGACGCTGATGTGCGCGGCGCCCCGCATCTTCGAGAAGGTCTACAACAAGACCGTCACCACCGCGCTCGGTGGCGGCGGCGCCAAGGCCAAGATCTTCACCTGGGCGGTCGGCGTCGGGAAGCAGAAGGTCGCGCTCGACCAGGCCGGCAAGCCGGTGCCGGCCGGCCTGAAACTGAAATACGGCGTGGCCGAGCGCCTGGTCTTCTCGAAGCTCCAGGAGCGGCTCGGCGGCCGGCTGCGGGTGCTGGTCAGCGGCTCGGCGCCGCTGAGCCGGGACATCGCCGAGTTCTTCGCGGCCGCCAACCTTCCGATCATGGAGGGGTACGGCATGACCGAGAGCAGCGCCGCCAACTTCGTGAACCGGGCCGGCAAGCTCAAGATCGGCTCGGTCGGCCAGGCGCTCGGCGATCTGGAGTGCAAGATCGACTCGGACGGCGAGATCCTGCTCCGCGGCGCGCCGGTGATGCGGGGTTACCACAACCTGCCGAAGGAGACCGAGGAGACGTTCACCTCCGACGGCTTCCTGCGCACCGGCGACATCGGCGAGCTCGACGCCGACGGCTACCTCCGCGTCACCGACCGCAAGAAAGACCTGGTCAAGACGTCCGGCGGCAAATACATCGCCCCCTCGGCGATCGAGGGCATGTTCAAGGCCGTGTGCCCGTACACCTCACAGGCCGTGGTGGTCGGCCAGGCCCGCAACTTCGTCACGATGCTGATCTCGCTCGACGAGGACGCGATCGTCTCGTGGGCGGCGGGCGGCCCGCTCGACGGCAAGAGCTACGCCGAGATCTGCACCGCCGCCGAGACCCAGCAGCTGATCGATGGTTATGTCGCGGAGCTCAACGGCAAGCTCAACAAGTGGGAGACGGTGAAGAAGTTCGCCATCCTCCCGCGTGACCTGAGCATCGAGGCCGGCGAGATCACCCCGTCCATGAAGATCAAGCGGCGCAGCGTGGAGTCCAACTTCTCCGCCGAGATCGACAAGATGTACGAGGGCAGCCTCGCCCAGATCTGACGCTTGTGTGGGCCTCCGCGGAGGCCCCCACAAGAACCATCAGCGAGCGTAGAACTCGACCACGAGCTGCTCGTCGCACATCACCGGGATCTCCTTGCGCTCCGGCAGCCGCAGCACCGTGGCGCGCAGGTCCTCGAGCGCGGTCGAGAGATACGGCGCCGTCGGTCCGTCCAGGTGCGCGCCGGCCGCGGCGATCTGGAACGGCGGCTTCTGCCGGCTCTTCTCCTTCACCTGCACGACCTGGCCCGGCTTGAGCCGGTAGGCCGGCCGGTCGACCTTCTCGCCGTCGACCGTGAAGTGGCCGTGCACGACGAGCTGGCGGGCCTGGTAGATCGTGCGGGCCATGCCGGACCGGACGACGATCGCGTCGAGCCGGCGCTCGAGCAGGGTGACCATGGTCTCGCCGGTCTTGCCCTCGGCGCGGTGGGCGTCGTCGTACGCCCGGCGCATCTGGGTCTCGCTGATGTTGTACTGGTGCCGCAGGCGCTGCTTCTCCAGCAGGCGAACCTGGTAGTCGGAGGCCTTACGCCGCGAGCGCCCGTGCACGCCCGGCGGGAACGGCCGCTTCTCGAAGTACTTCACGCACTTCGGCGTCAGCGGTATGCCGAGGGCACGGGAAAGCTTGGCTTTAGGCCTTGAGTTGTTCATGAAGTCTCCGGGAGTCTCTTGCGCTCGAGGCAGGTGTTACGGTTAGCCTCACCTTACTAAGGCAAGCCTAACCGTTGCTCGGAGGTACCACGCATGCAGCCCAGCCACGCCGAGGTCGCACGGACCCTCGCTGCCGGGCACCTGCCCGCCGTCGCGCACGTCGCCTGCGGGCCCGGGCCACTCCCGGTGCGCCACGTGACCGACGCGCACGGCCGGGTGCTGCTGCTGTCGCCCGCCGACGGCGCGTTCGCCCTGGCCACCCGCCCGCAGCCGGGCGCCGACGACATCGCGATGGTCCTCGACATCACCGACGTGCCGCCGATGGCCGGCTCGCCCGCACTGGGCCGGGTGTGGGTTTCCGGCTGGGTCACCACCGTCGAGGGGGACGAGCTGCGCCAGGCCGTCCTCGACTACGCCGACGTCGACGCCACCGGCGACCTGCTCGACGTGGGCGACACCAAGGTGCTGCACCGGATGGACATCGCCGAGGTGCGTTACGAGCGCAACGAGAACCTGGTCGACGTCGACCCCGACGAGTTCGCCGAGGCCACCCCCGACCCGCTGCGGCAGATCGAGTTCGACCTGATCGCCGATCTGGCCGACCACCACCTCGACGAGATGAGCGCCTACGTGCGCCGCCAGCTCGGTTCGGCGTTCCAGCCGAAGAGCGAGCCGCGGGTGGTGCGGCTGGACCGTTACGGCTTCATGGTCCGCCTCGACGACAAGCTGGCCCGGCTCGGCTTCCCGCGCCCGGTGACCGACCGGCACGACCTGGCGCACCTGCTTCACCCGGTGCTCTGCCACCGCTGCGGTCACTAAATTTTGGGCAGCGGCCCGTCCAGGAAGCGCTGCACGTTCGGCCCGATCGCGGCGACCAGCACCTCGGGGTCGAGGCCGGCCAGCGGCTCGATCTTCAGGACGTACCGCGTCACCATCAGCCCGGCGATCTGGGTGGCCACGAGACCCGACCGCAGGGGCGCCTCGGCCGGGTCGTCGATCAGCTCGCTCACGGCCCGGCGCAGGATCTGGGTGACCACGAACTCGCGCAGCAGCCGCGCCGTCCACTCGTTGCTCAGCGCCGAGCGGAAGACGGCGAGGGCCGCGGCCCCGGCCGGCGAGTCCCACACGCTCAGCGCCAGCCGGACCAGTCGCTCACCGGCGGCGTCCCGCGGGCCGGAAAGTGCCTGCGGGATCAGCTCACCCGGGTTGATCGGCGCGTTCATCACCGCGAGGAACAGCTTCTCCTTGGTGCCGAAATAGTGGTGCACCAGGGCCGGATCGACGCCGGCGTCACCCGCGATGGCGCGGATCGACGCCCCGTCGTAACCCTTCTCGGCGAATGCCTGGCGGGCGGCCTCCAGAATGGACGACCGGGTGTCCTGATTGCCCGGCCGACGCCCGCTGCGCTTCACCAATCAAGACTCCTAAGCTGTGCGCCGCCGCAGCGTGGCGGCGGCCAGGATCAGTGCCACCAGCGCCGCGCCGGCCACGATGACCAGGTCGCGCCACATCGTGGCGTCGGCGTCGGCGCGGGTCAGTGCCTCGACCGCATAGGTGAGCGGCAGCGCGTCGCTGATCGCCTGGAGCCAGCCGGCCATCTGACCGCGCGGCACGAACAGCCCGCACAGCAGGATCTGCGGCACGACCACCACCGGTAGGAACTGTACGGCCTGGAACTCGGTGCGGGCGAAGGCGCTGCACAGCAGGCCGAGCGCCACCCCGAGCACGGCGTCGACCACCGCGATCAGCAGCACCAGGCCGGTGTTCGTCGTGGTGTCCAGCCCGAGCAGCCAGTAGGCGACGCCGGTCGCGACCGCCCCCTGCACGGCCGCCGCGAGGGAGAAGGCCAGCCCGTACCCGAAAAGCAGGTCGGTCTTGCGCAGCGGCGTGGTGAGCAGCCGTTCGAGGGTGCCGCTGGTGCGCTCGCGCAGCATCGCGATGCTGGTCACCAGGAACATGATGGTGAACGGGAAGATCCCCAGCATGACCAGGGCGACCCGGTCGAAGGTGCGCGGCGCGTCGGAGTACATGAAATAGAGGAGCGCCAGCAGCACCGACGGCACCACCAGCAGCAGGGCCACGGTCCGCCGGTCGTGCCGCAGTTGCCGCAGGATGCGCCCGGCGGTGCTGAGCGCGATCATGCCGCCACCTCCGCCTGCTCGCGGATGAGCCGCAGGAAGGCCTCCTCGAGATCGTCGGTGCCCGCGGATGCCCGGATCGCGGCCGGCGTGCCGTCACCGATCAGCAGCCCGTCCCGGATGAGCAGCAGCCGGTCGCAGCGCCCGGCCTCGTCCATCACATGGCTGGACACCAGCAGCGTGGTGCCGCCGGCGGCCAGCGCGTGGAACCTCTCCCACAGATCGGCCCGCAGCACCGGATCCTGCCCCACGGTCGGCTCGTCGAGCACCAGCAGCCGCGGCTTGCCGATCATCGCGCACGCGAGCGACGCCCGGCTGCGCTGCCCACCGGAAAGATTCCCGACGAGCTGCCCCGCCGCGCCACCCAGCCCGACACCGGCGACGGCTTCCTCGGCCGCGGCCGCCCCGAGCCCGTAGAGCGAGGCGAAATACCGCGCATTTTCCCGCACCGTCAGATCCGCATAGACGCTCGGCGCCTGCGTCACATAACCCACGCTGCGGCGCAGCGCGGCACTCCCGGCCGGCTCACCGAGCACGGTCACCGTCCCGGATCTCACGATCTGCACCCCGACCACCGCCCGGATCAGCGTGGTCTTCCCGCTTCCGCTCGGCCCGAGCAGCCCGGTCACACTGCCCGCCGGCACGTCGCAGCTGATCCCGTGCAACACCCGCCGCCGTCCTCGCTCCACCACGAGATCACGGACTTCGATCATCACGTCCTCCAATTTCATCACGCGTTGAGTTCAACGCTAGATGAATTCCACGACCAGAAGAAGACCCCATCGCAAATACGGCCTGGCCCAGCCCCGTGACCACCGAAAAGCCAGGACCCCGGCCCCGGCCGCCGCGGCCCACCGGCCCGCCGCGTCCCCGGCCTTCCCCAGCCAAGCTCCGCCCCGGCGACGACACCGCAGCCGCCGCCGAGTCATGCCAGGTCGCGGCCGTCGGGGTGAGTTCGGTGTCGTGCTGGGCCGCCGGTTCGCGGTTGCCGAAGTCAGTTCGGCGTCGCCGGCTCGCGTCGGCCGCGGGTCAGTTCCGTGGCGTGCTGGGCCGCCGGTGCGCTGCCGGCGCGGTCAGTTCCGTGTCGTGCTGGCCTGCAGGTTCTCGATCGCCACGTCCAGCGCCGCCTCGAGGTTGCCGATCTCACCGGTGCTCAGGAAGACGACCACGCCACCCTGGATGCCGGCGATCAGCGCGGCCGCCGCCCGCCCGGCGTCGACCGAGGACGCGATCGCGCCGGTCGACTGCATCGCCCGGATCCCCGTGACGACGGCCTCCTGCCAGCGCCGGAGCAACTCCCGGGTGACCGCCTGGGCGCCGGGGGAGCGGCCGCTCATCTGCCCGAGCAGCGAGTTGAGCGGGCACTCCGGCCCCTGCGCCAGATAGCGCCGCACCACGCTGTCCCGCCACGCCTGCCAGGACGGCCAGGAGGTGAGCTCACCGAGCATCGGCTGCTGGTCCTCGAGCACCTGATCGGCCTCGTGCCGGGCCACCGCCAGGAGCAACTCCTCCTTGCCACCCGGAAAGTAGTGGAACAGCTGACTCTTGCTGGTGCGGGTGCGGGCCATCACGTCCTCGAGCCGGGTAGCGGCGGCCCCCCGTTCCCGAATCTCCGCAGCCGCCCCGACAACGATGCGCGTGCGCGTCTGCTCCCCCTTGCGGGTCAGCACGGTCATGGACAGCCCTCCACTTCTGGACTTGCGAGTCCAATCCTAGCGACGCAGTCTGGTCCTCGCGAGGCGCGACCAGGTCTTGTCGGCGGCGCGACCAGGTCTTGTCGGCGGCGCGACCAGGGTCGTGTCGGCGGCGCGACCAGGTCTTGTCGGCGGCGCGACCAGGGTCGTGTCGGCGGCGCGACCTCGGCCCGGCCGGTGGCGCGTCTGGGGTCTTGCCGACGGCGAGGCCTGGGTCTTGCCGTCGGCGTGATCCGCGCCTCGCGGAAGCAGATTGACGAATGGAGACAGCACCATGACCGCATCCCTGAACGGCCGGACCGCTCTGGTCACCGGCTCCACCGATGGCATCGGCGCCGCCATCGCCCGCACCCTCGCTGACGCCGGCGCGCACGTCGTGGTGAGTGGGCGGGACTCTGCCCGCGGCGAGAAGGTGGTGGCCGGCATCGCCGAGCGCGGCGGCAGCGCCACCTTCGTGCGGGCCGATCTGGCCGAGGGCGGCCCGGCCGTGCGCGCCCTGGCCGACGCGGCCGGCCCGGTCGACATCCTGGTCAACAACGCCGCCCTGCTGATCACCCCGGCGCCGACCGCCGACGTGCCCGAGGAACTGATCGACCGGGCCCTCGCGGTCAACGTGAAGGCGGCGTTCCTACTCACCGGCGTGATCGCCCCGGCCATGGCGGCGCGCGGCGGCGGCGCCATCGTCAACATGGGCTCGATCAACGGCCTCGGCGGCACCGCGCACTCCGCGCTCTACAGCGTCACCAAGGCCGCGATGCACTCACTGACCATGTCGTTCGCCGACGAATACGCCTCCCAGGGCGTCCGCGTCAACGCCGTCGCCCCTGGCCCGACCATGACCGACAAGGTGGCCGGCATGGGCGAGCACATCACCGCCATGGTGGCCCGCTTCCCGTCCCGGCGGGCCAACACCCCCGACGAGGTCGCCCGGGCCGTGCTCTTCCTGGCCGGCGACGACGCCGCGAACGTCCACGGCGCCGTCCTCCCGGTCGACGGCGGGGCCGCCGCGAAAGCCCTCTGACGACCACCCGAGCCCGAAGGCCACGCGCGCAGCCCCGACCCCAATTTCCTGAAATCCTGGAAATCGGTGTGATGCCGGGCGTGGCAGATTCTCTAGAGCGCCAGGATGCGGTCGAGGAACTCGCGGTAGCCCCGCATCGCCATCCGCATGCTCTCGGTGTCCGGGGTGACGTTGCCGCGCAGCGGGTCCAGCTCGTCGCGCTCGGCCAGCAGCGCCTCGGTCAGCTCGTTGACCGCGTCGGTGAGCAGGTCGTGCGCCCGGGTCAGCGCCCGGACCGGGTCGTCGACGAACTCGGCCTTCACCTCGTGCCAGGCGGCCCGGAAGTGCCGGGTGGCGTCGTCGTCCCAGAAGGCGATGTGCCCGGCCTCGACGTCGCCGGGGCGCATCGGCTGGTCGTCGAAGCCCTCGTCGTCGTCGATGTCCGGCGCGGCGCGGCGGCCGCGGCGGGCCGGCTCGGCGTCCTCGAGGGTGTTCGAGCGGCGCGGCGCCGGCGGGCGCAGGTCCTCGTCCCACGCGCGGCGGGCGGCCTCCTCGGCGGCGGTGCGCACGGCGGCGACGGCCTCGGCCGCGGACGGCCGCGGCGCGCCCGGGTCGAAGGTCTCGGCCGGCACGGACGGCGGCGTCACGGTCGGCCGCAGGCCGTCCAGCTCGATGGCCGGCTTCACCGGCGCGGACGCCTGCGCCGGCCCGGAGACTTGGACCGGCGCGGAGTTCTGGGCCGACCCGAACGTCGAGGCGGATCCGAACGTCGGAGTCGCTCCGAAAGTCGGGGTCGCTCCAGAAGTCGGAGCCGATCCGAACGTCCCGGTCGAGCCGGAAGTCGGAGCCGATCCGAACGTCCCGGTCGAGCCGGAAGTCGGAGTCGACCCGAACGTCGGGGTCCCGCCGGAATTAGGGGCTGAGCCGGGAGTCGGAGTCGACCCGAATGTCGGGGTCGCGCCGGAAGTCGGGGCTGAGCCGGGAGCCGGGGTCGACCCGAATGTCGGGGTCGCGCCGGAAGTCGGGGCTGAGCCGGGAGCCGGGGTCGACCCGAATGTCGGGGTCGCGCCGGAAGTCGGGGCTGAG
>NZ_JBEZYA010000001.1:847759-934089 GCF_040638295.1 Actinoplanes sp. NPDC026619 | reverse complement strand
GAGCCGGGAGCCTGGGCTGAGCCGGGAGTCTGGGCCGAGCGGGGAGCCTGGGCTGAGCGGGGAGCCTGGGCTGAGCCGGACGCCTGGGCTGAGCCGGGACTCTGGGTCGAGCCGAGAGCCTGGGCTGAGCCGGACACCTGGGCTGAGCCGGGAGTCTGGGTCGAGCCGGGAGTCTGGGTCGAGCGCGGAGCCGGGGTCGAGCGGGGAGCCGGGGTTGAGCCCGGTGCCTGGGTGGAGCCGAACGTCGGCGCCGGGGCGGAAGCGTGCGCCGGGCCGGAGGTCTGGTTCGGCGCGGAGGCGTGGGCCGGGCCGGAGCTGTGGGCCGGGCCGGAAGCGCGGGCCGGTGAGGTCGGCGCGACCGGAGTGGCCGGCGACATCGGCGCGAGGGACGAGGCGCCCGGGAACGCGGGGCTCTGCGGAGTCGTCGGCGAGGCGCTGCCGCGCGGCGCCGGCATCCCGGACACCGGGCCGCTGGCCGGGTCGGGCAGGGCGGGCACATAGGACGACGGCTGGCCGTAGGACGGCGGGTGGAAACCGGGCGAGATCGGCGCCGGCGAGATCGGCGCGCCGGAGGTCGGGGTCACCACCGGGTGGGTCGAGGTGGGCACCGATGCCCAGCCGGTCGCCTGGCGGCGGGCTTCCGGCGCCTGCCCGGCGGGGCCGTCGCTCTCCTCGGCGGGTACGGACTCGCCGGGTGCCGTGAAACCGGGAACGCCGGCCCGTCCGTTCATGTCATCACGCCTGTTCTCATCGGAGGCTTTCGCCGGGACGGTGTCGTCGGCCGGCTCGCCCGGCACCGGGCCATCCACAGTAGACGGCTCGTCGCCCGGCTTGGTGGCCCGTCCGTTCAGTGCCGGGCCACTGTGGCCGTTCAGGCCGGGGCGCGGCTCGTCGCCGGTGGTCCGCCCGCCGAACAGGAACCGGCCGTTGCGTCCGCTCAGGCCGAACCCACCGAACGCTCCGGTGTCCCGGTCCCACGGGTTAGCTCGGCGAGACTCTACGTCCTGAGCTGCGTCTTCGCCGGAGTCCGACGCGCCGGAGTGATCCGTGTCGCCCTCCGGCGCCTCGTGCTGACCACCGGGCACGGCGCCGCGCCGGCCACCGGTCCCGGGGTTCGGCCCGTCTCCGGCGGCGGCGTTCCCGCTCGTACCCCCGCCGGGTTTTCCGCCTGCCGCTCCGGCCGCGCCCGCGGCACCGGGAGTGCCGTTTCCGCCGGCCGCGTTCGACGGGATCGATCCACCGTTCGGCCCGGATCCCTCCGGCGAGGGCGAAGGCGAAGGGCCACCGACCGGCGGCCGGGCCGATCCGAACGGCGACGGGGAAGCGAGCCCGCCCGGCTGACCCGGGGAGAGTGGAATGGGATTGCCGTGCACCGGGCCGGAGCGGGGTCCGCCGGGCGGCGGGCCGAACAGATCGGTGTCGCCGAGGTCGGCCCGGCGTGATCCGAGGGCGACCATCTGAGTTTCACTCGGACGGGTTACCGAGATCTCCGGCTGTTCGGCGGTGTCGGCGGGGTCGCCGGCGTCCCGGTGGACCGGCCAGAAGCGGGACAGCCCGCGTGACGACCGGTTGTTGTCGGGGCTGGACGTCGGCTCCATCGGTGTATGACTCCCGTCGCGAGGCTGCCCCACCCGCGCCCGTGAGCTGCGCAGACCCATGTCAGGCGGGTGAGCGCCCGCGCCCTGGGCCGGGCGCGGCGCAGGACGACGGTACCTTCCTGGGCCGTCCGGCACATCCCCCGTGCCCGGATCGTGGGCCGCGCCGCGGGGTGGATCGGGCCCCGGCCCGGCCGCGGTGGACAATCGGTGACGTGGCAGTCAAGACCGACCTCGATCCCGCCATCGCGGCGCGCCTCAAGCGCAACCCCGACGGCCTGGTGGCCGCGATCGTGCGTGCGCACGACAGCGGCGACGTGCTGATGCTCGCGTGGATGGACGACGAGGCGTTGCATCGCACGCTGACCTCGGGCCGGGCCACCTACTGGTCGCGCAGCCGCCAGGAATACTGGGTGAAGGGCGCGACCTCCGGCCACTTCCAGTACGTGAAGTCGGTCGCCCTCGACTGCGACGGCGACGCCCTGCTGGTGACCGTGGAGCAGGTCGGCGCGGCCTGCCACACCGGCGCGCCCAACTGCTTCTTCGACGAGCTTCCGGTCTCCACGCCGGCGGCGTTCAAGCCGGCGGAGGAACTATGACCAGCGGTGCGGTGCGGCCGGACGAGGCGGAGTTCCTGACCCAGCGGCGCCGGGTGGTCCCGGTGACCCGCCGGCTGCTCGCCGACGGGGAGACCCCGGTCGGTGTCTACACGAAACTGGCCGGCGGCCCCGGCACGTTTCTTCTCGAGTCGGCCGAGCAGGGCGCCGGCCCGTCCGGCGCGGCCTGGTCGCGCTATTCGTTCATCGGTGTGCGCAGCGCCGCCACCCTGGTCGAGCGGGACGGCGAGGCGGCCTGGCTGGGCACGCCCCCGGCCGGCGTGCCCACCGGCGGCGACCCGGTCACGGTGCTGCGCGAGACGGTCGCGGCGCTGGCCGACGGCCCGGTCGAGGACGGCCTGCCCCCGCTGACCGGCGGCATGGTGGGTTACCTGAGCTACGACCTGGTGCGGCGGTTCGAGCGGCTGCCGGCCACCGCCACCGACGACCTGGGCCTGCCCGAGCTGGGCATGATGCTCGCCACCGACCTGGTGGTGCTCGACCATTACGACGGCTCGGCGATCCTGGTGGCGAACGCGGTGATGGCCGGCGACGCCGGCGACGCGGCCCGGTCGGCGGCCTATCACAACGCGGTCGGCCGGCTCGACGCGATGACCACCGCGCTGTCCCGCCCGACCCCGCCGATGATCTCCACGGTGGAGCGCCGCCCGGCCGGCGAGCCGGTCAGCCGCACCGCCCCGGGTGAATATCAGAAGGCGGTCGAGGAGGCCAAGGAGGCGATCCGGGCCGGCGAGTGCTTCCAGATCGTGGTGGCGCAGCGGTTCGAGCGGCCCACCGATGCCAATCCGCTCGACGTCTATCGCGTGCTGCGGGCCACCAATCCCAGCCCGTACATGTATCTGCTCCGGTTCGATGATTTTGACATCGTCGGGTCGTCGCCGGAGGCGCACCTGAAGGTGAACGCCGACGAGGAGGGCGCCCGCCGCGCGCTGCTGCACCCGATCGCCGGCACCCGCTGGCGCGGCGCGACCCCCGAGCAGGACAACGCGCTCGCCGCCGAGCTGCTGGCCGACCCGAAGGAACGCGCCGAGCACGTCATGCTGGTCGACCTGGGCCGCAACGACCTGGGCCGGGTGTGCAAGCCGGGCACGGTCGAGGTGCCGGAGTTCGCCCGGATCGAGCGGTACAGCCACGTCATGCACATCGTCTCGACGGTGATCGGCGAGCTGCGCGACGACCAGACCGCGTTCGACGCGCTCGCCGCCACGTTCCCGGCCGGCACGCTCTCCGGCGCCCCGAAGGTCCGCGCCATGGAGATCATCGAGGCGCTCGAGCCGACCCGGCGCGGCCTGCACGGCGGCACGGTCGGCTACTTCGGCTTCGCCGGCGACATGGACATGGCGATCGCGATCCGCACCGCCCTGCTCAAGGACGGGGTGGCCTATGTGGGCGCCGGGGCCGGCATCGTGGCCGACTCGGACCCGGCCGCCGAGGAGACCGAGACCCGCAACAAGGCAGCCGCGGTGCTGGCCGCGATCGCCTCGGCGGAGACCTTGCGCGCCGCGCGATGAGCGAGAGCGGGGAGGCTACGGACTCGGCCACGACGGCGAACGATCGCCGAGTCGCGGAGCGCGGGGCGGCACAGCGCGAGAGCGGGGAGGCTACGGACTCGGCCGCGACGGCGAACGATCGCCGAGTCGCGGAGCGCGGGCAGGCACAGCGGAATCGTCGTTCGTACGTCTTGACCCTGCTCGCCGCGCTGGCCGGCTCGGGTCTGGCGCTCTACGCGATCACCCGCACCTGGTCGGTGCACCTCACCCCGCGGACCGGCCTCTCCGACCTGCGCGAGGCCCGCACCGGCACCGACACCGAGCCGTGGGTGACCGCCCTGGCCGTGGTCGCCCTGGCCGGCACGGGCGCGCTGCTGGCCACGTCGGGCTGGGTCCGGCGGGCGCTGGGCGTGCTGCTGGTCCTGGCCGGTGCGGGCGTGACGATCGGCGCGATCATCGGCCGGGCCGGTCTGGACCCGGGCGACGCGGGCGCCGCCGGCACGGCCTGGCCGGTCGCCTGCGCGATCGGCGGCGTGATCATTGCGCTGGGCGGACTGACCGCCCTGACCCAGGGCCATCGCTGGCCGGGGATGTCCGCTCGTTACGAGCGGAAGCCGGAGCCGGTCGCGACAACGGCGGCCGCGGACAACCGGGCCACGTGGGACGCGCTCGACCGCGGCGACGACCCGACTGCCGGCTGAGTCACGGCACTGCGGGTCGCTCAGAAGTGGGTTTTGGCGAGCTTGCGAGGAGATGCGGCCAGCAGCGCCGCCACCTCGCGGGTGAGGTCGTCGCGGGCCTGGTTGCGGGCCCGGTCGGCCAGCATGGCGAAATAGGCGTTGTCGCGGGCCGTCGGCACTTTTTCGGGGCCCACCATCGCGCGCTGGACGTTGACCACCAGGGTGGCCGCCACGGAGACGAGCGCCCGGGACGCCTCGGCCAGGGTTGGGGCCGGAGCTTGCGGTGAATCGGACACGGTCACTCCACCTCGATCATTTCCGCTGGTCGTATCGGGGAACCGAGACAAGTCTGCCTCGAAGTCAGCATGAACGATTCGTATTTCTGCGGCATGACGTTGCCGTCAACGTGCCGGGGGATCCACCGATCAGATGAGGTGCCCCAGTACAGGGCGATGTGGCTCTTGGTGAGCGTGTGACTGACATGACAGCATCCGCGGGCAGGCGGCATTATGCCCCAGCCCAACTGGTGAGGCTCGCCATACCCCGGCCGGTCGCGGATGACCACCACCTCCTAGCATCGGGCGGAGGACACCCGGAGAGGGGAGTCATTTCGTGACATCCGATCAGCAGGCGGCAGCGGGCACTGGCGGACCGCAGAACGTGCTGGAGGAGATCCTCGCCGGTGTGCGCGAGGACGTGGCGGCCCGGCAGGACAAGGTGCCGCTGGAGCAGGTTCGGGAGCAGGCCGCGGCAGCGCCGCCGGCCATCGACGCGTACGCGGCTTTACGTAAGGCCGGCGTCGCGGTCATCGCCGAGGTGAAGCGGTCGTCGCCCTCCAAGGGCGCGATCGCCGACATCCCCGACCCGGCCGAGTTGGCCGGGGAGTACGCGGCGGGCGGCGCCCGCTGCATCAGCGTGCTCACCGAGGGACGCTGGTTCGGCGGATCGCTGGCCGATCTGGCGGCTGTCCGGCAGTCGGTCAGCATCCCGGTGCTCCGCAAGGACTTCGTGATCTCCAGCTATCAGGTGCACGAGGCGCGGGCCCACGGCGCCGACCTCGTGCTGCTCATCGTGGCTGCGCTCGAGCAGAACGTTCTGGTCGGCCTGCTCGAGCGGATCGAGTCGCTCGGCATGACCGCCCTCGTCGAAGTGCACAACGAGGAGGAAGCCGACCGGGCGCTGGAGGCGAACGCGAAGGTCATCGGGGTCAACGCCCGCGACCTGCGCACGCTCGAGGTGGACCGGGCGGTGTTCGAGCGGATCGCGCCCGGACTGCCGAACAACGTCGTGAAGATCGCCGAGTCGGGGGTGCGGGGTCCGCACGACCTGATCCGGTACGCATCGGCCGGCGCGGACGCGGTGCTGGTGGGTGAGGGCCTGGTGACCCAGAAGTCGCCGCGTGACGCGGTGGCCGAGCTGGTCAACGCGGGCAACCACCCGGCGACCCCGCGGCCGGTCCGGTGACCGCGCCGGCACTGCCCGACCTGGCCGGGCATTTCGGGCGATACGGCGGGCGTTTCGTTCCGGAGGCGCTCGTCCGGGCGCTCGACGAGCTCGACGCCGCCTATCGCTCGGCCAAGACCGACCCGGAATTCCAGGCCGAGTTCGAGGACCTGCTCCTCAACTACGCCGGTGTGCCGTCCCTGCTCTACCCGGCCAAGCGGCTGTCCGCCAAGGCCGGCGCGGAGATTCTGCTCAAGCGGGAGGACCTCAACCACACCGGCGCCCACAAGGTGCGCAACGTGCTCGGTCAGGCGCTGCTCGCCAAGCGGATGGGCAAGCCGCGGGTGATCGCCGAGACCGGCGCCGGCCAGCACGGCGTGGCCAGCGCGACCGCGGCCGCCCTGCTCGACCTCGAGTGCGTGGTCTACATGGGCGAGACCGACACCGAGCGGCAGGCTCTGAACGTCGCCCGGATGCGCATGCTGGGCGCCACCGTGATCCCGGTGACGAACGGCTCGCGCACCCTCAAGGACGCGCTCAACGAGGCCCTGCGCGACTGGGTGGCCAGCGTGGATACCACACACTACCTGCTCGGCACGGCGGCCGGCCCGCACCCGTTCCCGGAGATCGTCCGCGACTTCGTGGGCGGCATCGGGACCGAGGCGCGCGCCCAGTGCCTCACCCAGATCGGCCGGCTCCCGGACGCGGTGGCCGCGTGCGTCGGCGGCGGCTCGAACGCGATCGGCATCTTCCACGCCTTCGTGGCCGACGAGGACGTCGCGCTCTACGGCTTCGAGGCGGGCGGCGACGGCATCGAGACCGGCCGGCACGCCGCGTCGATCACCGGCGGCTCGTCGGGGGTGCTGCACGGCGCCCGGACGTACGTGTTGCAGGACGACGACGGCCAGACGATCGAGTCGCACTCGATCTCGGCCGGCCTGGACTACCCCGGGGTCGGTCCCGAGCACGCCTGGCTGCACGACACCGGCCGGGCGGAGTACGAGCCGGTGACCGACGCCGAGGCGATGGCGGCGTTCCAGCTGCTCTGCCGCACCGAGGGGATCATCCCGGCGATCGAGAGCGCGCACGCGGTGGCGGGCGCCCTGCGGATCGTCCCGGCGCTGACCGCGGAGCTGGGCCGCACCCCGACCATCGTGATCAACCTGTCTGGCCGCGGTGACAAGGACGTGCACACCGCGGGTGCCTACTTCGGCATCCTCGATCCCGTCGAGACGCTGGTCCCGGGAGAGGTGGCATGATCGCCTGCACCGAGCGGCACTTGCGCGAGTTGCCCACTCAGGCCGCAGGCGAGGGCCAGAAGAGCATGCCCAAGGAGAACCCGGAGTGAGCATTTCCGACACCTTCCACAAGGCGAAGGCGGAGGACCGGGCGGTTCTCGTCGGCTGCATGCCGGCCGGTTTCCCGACCGTCGACGACAGCATCGCCTCGATGATCGCGATGCACGAGGCCGGCTGCGACGTCATCGAGGTCGAGCTGCCCTACTCCGACCCGGTGATGGACGGCCCGGTCATCCAGAAGGCCAGCGACATCGCCCTCGCCGCCGGCGTGCGCACCCGCGACACGCTGCGGATCATCGAGGCCGTCGCGAACGCCGGCGCCACCGTCGTGCTGATGACCTATTGGAACCCCATCGAGAAGTACGGCGTGAACGCGTTCGCCCGGGACCTGGCCGCGGCCGGCGCCACCGGCATGATCACGCCCGACCTGATCCCGGACGAGGCGGAAGAGTGGATCGCCGCGTCCGACGAGCACCGGATCGACCGCACGTTCCTGGTCTCTCCCTCGTCGACCGACGAGCGGATCGCGATGACCGTGGCGAACTGCCGGGGCTTCGTCTACGCCACCGCGCTGATGGGCGTCACCGGCGCCCGCACCTCGGTGTCGAGCCAGGCCCCCGAACTGGTCGACCGGATCCGGCACGCCGACCGCGACATGGCGGTCGGGGTCGGCCTTGGCGTCGGCAACGGCAAGCAGGCCGCCGAGGTGGCGGCCTTCGCCGACGGCGTGATCGTCGGCAGCGCGCTGATCCGCTGCGTCCTCGATGCCCCCGACCGGCCGACCGGGCTGTCCCGGCTGCGTGCGCTCAGCGCGGAGTTGGCCGAGGGAGTGCGTAACCCGCAAAAGTAGAGCCGCCCTGGGCGACCACGGCGAGCGTCGCGACGGTAGCGTGTGCACCCGTGAACTTTGCCGCGATCCCGAGTCCGACAACGTCCGTCTGGCACCTGCTGGGCCTGCCCATCCGGGCATACGCGCTCTGCATCGTTCTGGGCATCGTCGTCGCCGTTCTGCTCATGGAGCAGAGGCTCCGGCACCGCGGAGTGGCGCCCTGGGCGTCGCTCGACATGGCGGTGTGGGCCGTGCCGTTCGGCATCATCGGAGCCCGTGTCTACCACCTGATCACCTCGCCGGGTGACTATTTCGGCGCCGGCGGCGACCCGATCCGGGCCCTCTACATCTGGGAGGGCGGCCTCGGCATCTGGGGCGCGGTGGCCGGCGGCGCGCTGGGCGCCTGGATCGCCGCCCGCCAGCTCGGCCTGCCGTTCGCCATCTTCGCCGACACGCTCGCCCCGGCACTGCCGGTCGCGCAGGCCATCGGCCGGTTCGGCAACTGGTTCAACAACGAGCTGTACGGCAAGGCCACCACCCTGCCGTGGGGTCTGCGCGTGCACGACATGGACACGTCCAACCCCGGTCATGCCACCGTGATCGACGGCGAGGCGGTGACCAAGGCGGGCCTCTACCATCCGACGTTCCTCTACGAGGCGATCTGGGACCTCGGCGCGGCCGGGCTGGTCTGGGCGCTCGACCGGAAGTACAAGTTCGGCCGGGGCCGGGCCTTCGCGCTGTACGTGATGGCCTACACGGCCGGCCGCTTCTGGATCGAGATGCTGCGCATCGACGAGGCCACCAAGGTCTTCGGGGTCCGGCTCAACGTGTTCACCGCGGTCGTGGTGTTCGTGTGCGCGCTGGTCTACTTCCTGGTCGTCCGCGGTCCGCGGGCCTATGTGGTGCCGGACGACGCGCCCGAGACGGCGCTGCCGGCCGAGTCCGGCTCCGATGTGTCGTCGGTCGACGTCACCGAGGCGGGCACCGAGCCGCAGCGGGCGCCGAAGAGCTACCAGGTGGTCAGCGAGAGCCGGTTCGAGGCCTATCGGAGCACCGGGGTGCTTCCGCCGGACAGCGAGGCCGACGTGGCGCTGGAGGTGGCCGCGGGCGCCCATCCGCACGACGCCGCCGATCCGGCCGGGCCGGCCGGCGTGGGCGAGGCGGTGCTGGCGACCGGGGCCGCTGCCGGCTCCGAGCCCAAGAACAGCGGGGACGCCGAGACACCCGCGTCGCGCCCCGCCACCGACGAGAAATAACGCGGCCGGCCGGCGTGCGCACGGCGGTGGTTGTGGGCGCGGGGATGGCCGGGCTGGCTGCCGCCGGAGCCCTGTCGCGGGCCGGCTGGCAGGTGGTGCTGCTGGAACGCCGGGAGCGGGTCGCCGCTTCGCCCACGGCCCTGGTGCTGTGGGCCAACGGCCGGCGCGCCCTGGAATCGCTGGACCCGGACGGCGGGTGGGCCGGGATCGCCTCGCCGCTGCCCGACGGCGGCGTCCGCCGGCCGGACGGCCAGTGGCTGATCGCGCCGCGCGGCCGCGTCGGGGCCGGGCCCGCCCCGGCCGTGGTGCACCTGGAAGATCTTTACGACACGCTGGTCGCGGGTCTGGGTGACCGCGTCGAGATCCGCACCGGGTTCGACGTGACGACGGTCCGGGTCGGCCGCCGGCTGAAACCGGCCGTCGGCGACGGCCGTACCGTCCTCGAGGCCGATCTGGTCGTCGCCGCGGACGGCATCGACAGCCCGATCCGCCGTGCCCTGGCCCCGGAATCGGTGGCCGTCCGCTCCGGGTTCGCGGCCTGGCAGGCGGTGATCCCGGGTTACCGGGTGCCGCGCCTCACGCCGGAGCAGGCGGCCGGCGGCGAGACCCTCGGGGCCGGTTATCGCTTCGTCTCCTTCCCGCTGGGCGAGCGGGCGGCCGGCAAGGGCGGGATCTACTGGGTCGCCACCGCGGCCGGCGCGCCCCGCCCGGAATCCCCGGCGACCCAGCTGGCTCTGCTCCGGCGGTGGTTCGCGTCGTGGCACGCGCCGGTGGGCGACCTGCTGGCTGCCACCCACGCCGAGGACCTCGTGCCGCAGGAGGTCCGGGAGTTGCGCCCGCTGCCCCGGGCCTACGGCTTCGGATCCGGGCCGGGCGGCGTGGTCCTGCTCGGCGACGCGGCCCATGCGATGCCCCATCACCTCGGGCAGGGCGCCTGCCTGGCGTTCGAGGACGCGGCCATGCTGCGGGCGCTGGTCGCCGACGTGGCGCCCGGGCCCGATCTGGTCACCGCCATCGAGGCCTACAGCCGGGACCGGCGGCCCCGGACCACCAGCGTCGTCCGGCAGACCCGGCGGATGTCGGCCGTCGTCCAGGCCCGGGGGCGGCTGGCGCTGCGGGCCCGGGACGCGGCGCTGAACCACATGCGGCCCCGGATAATCGGCAACCACTCGCACATCCAGGCGGACTGGGTCCCGCCCGAATAGCGGCAGCCCTACAGCTGAGCGGTGGCCGGTTCGGCGATGCAGGCCGTGCCGGCCCGGCGAAACCCGACCTTCGTGTAGAGGCGGGCCACGTCGTCGTCACCGGCCGACAGGAACACCAGGTGTACGCCGTCGTTCAGCGCCTGCCGGGCCAGCTTGGCCGTGAGCTGGGAGGCATAACCCCGGCCGCGGGCCGAGGGCAGCGTGCCGACGCCGGCGATCTCGGCCACGTCGCCGTCGCGCATCACCGCGCCGGTGGCCAGGATTCCCTCGGTCGGGGAGGTGACCACCGCGGTGTGGTAGGCGCCGGAGCTCGCGCGCCGGCGGAACCCCTCCACCAGGTCAGGGCTCAGCTGCTCGGTGGCGACGTCGCGTTCGGCCGGCCCGGCCGCGCCGGTGGTCAGCGCCTGGTCGGTGGGGCCGAGGTTCTCGGCGGCCACCGCGGCCACCTCCTCCAGCGGAGTGTGGTGGGGCGGGTTGCCGAAGGCCAACTGGGCCACCGCCCGGGTGGCGGCCAGCTCGGCGGGGTATTCGGCGGATCTCGGGTCCAGGATCCGGATCTCGGCGCCGGGCACCGGCAGATCGGGGACCAGGGCCGCCGGATCCAGCGTGAGCAGGGGCGCCAGCAGCACGTCCAGGCCCGCCGAGCGGGCCGTCGCCAGCAGGTCGGGGGTGGTCTCGTGCACCCACTCGAACGCCTCGGGTGCGCCCAGCTCTCGTTGCCGGCGCCGGGCGGCAGTAATATCGGCAGCGGAAGGCGTCTCCGCCCCTATCCGGGGCCGGGCGTAGTAGGGCCACCCCTCGCCCTCGCGGACGAAGAGCACCAGCCCCCCGAACTCCTCCACACGTGCGTAGGGTCGGGGGAGAGCGTCATAGAAACGCTCGAGCCTGACGAAGACGTCGGTATCCGGAAGCGCCACCGCGCGAGACTACCCAATTCAGCGCAGCGTTGCGCTTTACGACTATTGGGCCGCCTGTTTAATCCGCTTCGTCATGGTGCAAGTGTGATCCATCCGAACTGGCGGAGATCGGTGCCCCTTAACGTAGACTCTAGAGACTTTGCAGGGCCGACGTCGTCCCGACCTTGATACGAAACACCAGTGACGACAGGAGGCCCGGTGGCATTTCCGCACCCCCAGGGGCTTTACGACCCATCCTCCGAGCGCGACGCCTGCGGTGTGGCATTCGTTGCCGACATACACGGACGCCGGTCGCACGATGTGGTCGCCAAGGGCCTGTCGGCGCTGATCCGTCTCGACCACCGGGGCGCGCGCGGCGCTGAGTACAACACCGGCGACGGCGCGGGAATCATGATCCAGGTCCCGGACGCGTTCTACCGTTCGGCCACCGGCATCGAGCTGCCCGAGGCGGGCTTCTACGCCACCGGTCTGGTCTTCCTGCCCAACGACACGGACGCGCAGGCGCGCGCCGTCAAGGTCTTCGAGAAGTACGCGCTCGTCGAGGGCGGCGAGATTCTCGGCTGGCGGGACGTCCCGGTGCGACCGGACGGGCTCGGCGCCACGGCGGAGGACGCCCGGCCGTACATCAAGCAGGTCTTTCTTGCTGCTCATCGGCTGACCGACACCGCCGCCGGGCCCAAGGACGAGCCGCTGCACGGCATCGAGCTGGACCGGGTCGCGTTCACCATCCGCAAGCAGGCCGAGCGGGAGTCCACGCAGCGCGGCGTCGGCGCCTACTTCCCCTCGTTGTCCTCGCGGACCATCACCTACAAGGGCATGCTCACGCCGGACCAGCTGCCCGAGTTCTTCCCGGACCTGACCGACGAGCGGGTCGCCAGCGCGATCGCCCTGGTGCACTCCCGGTTCTCGACGAACACATTCCCGTCCTGGCCGCTCGCCCACCCGTACCGTTTCATCGCGCACAACGGCGAGATCAACACGATTCGCGGCAACAAGAACTGGATGGCCGCCCGCGAGGCGCTGCTTCAGTCCTCCGTGCTGCCGGGCAGCATCAAGCGGCTGTTCCCGATCAACACGCCGGAGGCGTCCGACTCGGCCAGCTTCGACGAGGTGCTGGAGCTGCTGCACCTGGCCGGCCGGTCGCTGCCGCACGCGATGATGATGATGATCCCCGAGGCGTGGGAGAACGACCCGGGGATGGAGCCGAAGCGGCGCGCGTTCTACCGCTTCCACGCCTCGCTGATGGAGCCGTGGGACGGCCCCGCCGCGGTCGCGTTCACCGACGGCTCGTCGATCGGCGCCGTGCTCGACCGCAACGGCCTGCGCCCCGGTCGCTGGTGGCACACCGCCGACGGCCTGGTCGTGCTCGGCTCCGAGGCGGGCGTGCTCGACCTCGACCCGGCCACCGTCGTCGCCAAGGGCCGGCTGCAGCCGGGCAAGATGTTCCTGGTCGACACCGAGGCCGGCCGGATCGTGCACGACGACGAGATCAAGGCCGGGCTGGCCGCCGCCCAGCCGTACGACGAGTGGCTGCACGCCGGGCTGATCAACTTGGCCGACCTGCCGCCGCGCGAGCACGTCATCTACACGCACGACTCGGTGATGCGCCGCCAGCAGGTGTTCGGCTACTCCGAGGAGGAGCTCAAGATCCTGGTGGGGCCGATGGCGCGCACCGGGGCCGAGCCGCTCGGCTCGATGGGCACCGACACCCCGATCTCACCGCTCTCCACCCGGCCGCGGCTGCTGTTCGACTACTTCCACCAGATGTTCGCGCAGGTCACCAACCCGCCGCTGGACGCGATCCGGGAAGAGCTGGTCACCAGCCTGTCAGCCACGATCGGGCCGGAGAGCAACCTGCTCGACCCGGGCCCGGCGTCCTGCCGGCAGATCGTGCTGCCCTACCCGGTGATCGACAACGACGAGCTGGCCAAGCTGCTCTCCATCGACGAGGACGGCGACCTGCCGGGCTTCAAGGCGGTCCGGGTCTCCGGCCTCTACCCGTTGCGCGACGGCGGGAAGGGCATCAAGGCGCGGCTCACCCAGATCTGCCGGCACGTGTCGGAGGCGATCGAGGACGGCGTACGCATCCTGGTGCTCTCCGACCGCGACTCCAACGCCGACCTGGCGCCCATCCCGTCGCTGCTGCTCACCGCGGCCGTGCACCAGCACCTGGTGCGCGAGCAGACCCGCACGCAGGTGGCGCTGGTCGTCGAGGCCGGCGACTGCCGCGAGGTGCACCACGCGGCCACGCTGATCGGTTTCGGCGCCGCCGCGGTCAACCCCTACCTCGCGTTCGAGTCGGTCGACGACCTGATCGCCACCGGCCCGCTCGCCGGGATGGACCCGCGGGCGGCGGTGCGCAACTACGTGAAGGCGCTCGGCAAGGGCGTCCTGAAGATCATGTCGAAGATGGGCATCTCGACCGTCTCGTCGTACTGCGGCGCCCAGGTCTTCGAGGCCGTCGGCCTGGACAACCGGCTGCTCCAGCGCTATTTCGCCGGCACCAGCGGGCGGATCGGCGGCTCCGGGCTGGCCGAGATCCACGCCGAGGTCAAGGCGCGGCACGAGAAGGCGTACCCGGCGAACCCGGCCGAGCGGTCGCACCGCCGACTCGAAGTGGGCGGGGAATACCAGTGGCGCCGCGAAGGCGAGGTGCATCTCTTCAACCCGGAGACGGTGTTCCTGCTCCAGCACGCGACGCGCTCGAAGCAGTACGACGTCTTCCGCAAATACACCTCAAAGGTCGACGCGCTCGCCGCCGAAGCGGGCTCGCTTCGCGGGCTGTTCGAGTTCGCCGACCGCACGCCGATCCCGATCGACGAGGTCGAACCGGCCAGCGAGATCGTCAAGCGGTTCGCGACCGGCGCCATGTCGTACGGGTCGATCTCGGCCGAGTCGCACGAGACCCTCGCGATCGCCATGAACCGGCTCGGCGCCAAGTCGAACACCGGTGAGGGCGGCGAGGACGCCGACCGCCTCTACGACCCGCAGCGCCGCTCCGCGGTCAAGCAGATCGCCTCCGGCCGCTTCGGCGTGACCAGCGAATACCTGGTCAACGCGGACGACCTGCAGATCAAGATGGCGCAGGGCGCGAAGCCCGGCGAGGGTGGTCAGCTGGCCGGCAACAAGGTGTGGCCGTGGATCGCCAAGACCCGGCACTCCACCCCGGGCGTCGGCCTGATCTCGCCGCCGCCGCACCACGACATCTACTCGATCGAGGACCTCGCGCAGCTGGTCCACGACCTGAAAAACGTCAACCCGGCCGCCCGCGTGCACGTCAAGCTGGTCAGCGAGATCGGCGTGGGCACGGTCGCGGCCGGCGTCGCGAAGCTCAAGGCCGACGTCATCCTGATCTCCGGGCACGACGGCGGCACCGGCGCATCCCCGCTCAACTCGCTCAAGCATGCCGGCTCCCCGTGGGAGCTGGGCCTGGCCGAGGCACAGCAGACGCTGCTGCTCAACAAGCTGCGCGACCGGGTCACCGTGCAGGTCGACGGTCAGCTCAAGACCGGCCGGGACGTGGTCGTCGCGGCTCTGCTGGGCGCCGAGGAGTTCGGCTTCGCCACCGCGCCGCTGATCGTCTCCGGCTGCATCATGATGCGGGTCTGCCACCTGGACACCTGTCCGGTCGGCATCGCCACGCAGAACCCGGTGCTGCGCGAGCGCTTCAGCGGCAAGCCGGAGTTCGTCGAGAACTTCTTCATGTTCCTCGCCCAGGAGACCCGGGAGATCCTGGCCTCGCTCGGGTTCCGCAGCATCGACGAGGCCATCGGCCACGCCGAGGTGCTCAACATCCGGCCGGCGATCAACCACTGGAAGGCCAAGGGCCTCGACCTGGCCCCGATCCTGTTCGTGCCGGAACTGCCCGAGGGCGCCGCCCGGCGCGGTGTCGTCGCCCAGGACCACGGTCTCGACAAGGCGCTCGACAACAAGCTGATCGAGCTGGCCCAGCCGGCCCTCAACGGCGGCGCCAAGGTCGCCGAAGAGGTCACGGTCCGCAACGAGAACCGCAGCGTGGGCGCCATGCTGGGCGGCGAGGTGACTCGCCGCTTCGGTGGCGACGGCCTGCCCGACGACACCATCGCGTTCACCCTGCGCGGCACCGGCGGGCAGTCGTTCGGCGCGTTCCTGCCGCGCGGCGTCACCCTGCGGCTGGTCGGCGACACCAACGACTACGTCGCGAAGGGCCTCTCCGGCGGCCGGGTGGTCGTGCGGCCGGCCGAGAGCGCGCCGTTCATCGCCGAGGACAACATCATCGCGGGCAACACGATCCTGTACGGCGCGACCTCCGGCGAGCTGTTCCTGCGTGGCCGGGTCGGCGAGCGGTTCGCGGTGCGCAACTCCGGCGCCTCGACCGTCGTCGAGGGCGTCGGCGACCACGGCTGCGAGTACATGACCGGCGGCACCGTGGTGGTGCTCGGCCCGACCGGGCGCAACTTCGCGGCCGGCATGAGCGGCGGCACCGCGTTCGTGCTCGACCTGTCGCCGGCCCGGGTCAACCCGGAGCAGGTCGACCTCACCCCGCTCACCGAGGACGAGCAGGTCGTGCTGCGCGGCCTGGTGGAGAAGCACCTGACCGAGACCGGTTCGGCGGTGGCCGAGAAGCTGCTGGCCGACTGGCCGGCCGCGGTCGAGCGGTTCACCGCGGTGGTGCCGCGCGACTACAAGCGCGTGATGGAACTGATCAGGACCGCCGAAGCCGCCGGTCGGAACGTCGACGAAGCGGTCATGGGGGTCAAGAGTGCCTGATCCGAACGGTTTCCTCCGCTACGAACGGCAGCTGCCCAAGCGGCGGCCGGTGCCGGTGCGCATCCGCGACTGGCGGGAGGTCTACCCGCCAGCGGGCGAGGAGCTCATCCGCGACCAGGCCACCCGCTGCATGGACTGCGGCATCCCGTTCTGCCACGAGGGCTGCCCGCTGGGCAACCGCATCCCGGACTGGAACGACCTGGTCCGTACCGGGGCGTGGCAGGCGGCGTCCGAGGCGCTGCACGCCACCAACAACTTTCCCGAGTTCACCGGCCGGCTCTGCCCGGCGCCGTGCGAGGCCGCCTGCGTGCTGGGCATCTCCGACGACCCGGTGACGATCAAGCAGGTCGAGGTGGAGATCGCGAACCACGCGTTCGACCTCGGCTACGTCACGCCGCAGCCGGCGCCGGCC
The DNA here is from genome assembly GCF_040638295.1 of Actinoplanes sp. NPDC026619. Lineage (NCBI taxonomy): Bacteria > Bacillati > Actinomycetota > Actinomycetes > Micromonosporales > Micromonosporaceae > Actinoplanes > Actinoplanes sp. NPDC026619. The sequence continues at coordinate 917,598 of NZ_JBEZYA010000001.1, read as the reverse complement.
GCGTCCGGTTTCAAGGTCGCGGTGGTCGGTTCCGGCCCGGCCGGCCTCGCGGCCGCGCAACAACTGGCGCGAGCCGGGCACGCGGTCACGGTCTTCGAGCGCGACGATCGCATCGGCGGCCTTCTGCGGTACGGCATCCCCGACTTCAAGATCGAGAAGTCGGTGGTGGACGCCCGTCTGGACCAGCTCCGGGCCGAGGGCGTCGAGTTCCAGACCGGCGTGAACGTGGGCGTCGACATCACCGCCGACGACCTGCGCGAGCGGTTCGACGCGGTGCTGCTCGCGGCGGGCGCGCTCGCCGGCCGGGACACCCCGGAGACCCGCGGGCGCCGGCTCAACGGCGTGCACCTGGCGATGGAACACCTGGTGCCGTCCAACCGGGTCGTCGCCGGGCTGCAGGAGACCACGCCGATCGACGCGGCCGGCAAGCACGTCGTGATCATCGGCGGCGGCGACACCGGCGCCGACTGCCTCGGCGTCGCACACCGGCAGGGCGCGGCCGGCGTCATCCAGCTCGACCAGTACCCGTTGCCGCCCGAGGCCCGCGCGGCCGACCTGCACCCGTGGCCGACCTGGCCGGTCATCCTGCGCAACTACCCGGCCCACGAGGAGGGCGGCGACCGGGTCTTCGGCGTAGCGGTCCAGGAGTTCGTGGACGACGGCGCCGGCAACGTCAAGGCGATCCGCGTAGCCGAGGTAATGGTCGAACGAGTAGACGGCGTACGCACGGTGACGATCGTCGAAGGCACGGAGCGCGACCTCCCGGCCGACCTGGTGCTACTGGCAATCGGCTTCGAGGGAACCGAGCAACAGCCCTTGCTAGACCAGTTCGCCATAACCCGAAACCGCCGAGGTGTCCTGGACGCCGACGCCACCTGGCAAACCTCAGCCGAGGGCGTCTTCGTAGCGGGCGACATGCACAAGGGCGCCTCCCTGATCGTCTGGGCAATAGCCGAGGGCCGCTCCGCCGCCGCCGCCATCCACTCCTACCTAGGCGCCAAGGGCGACCTACCAGCCCCAGTGCTGTCAAACGCCCAGCCCCTAACCGCATAGCCACCCGCCGCCCGACGCCGGCCCGTTCCCCGGGCCGGCGTCAGCCGCATCCAGGGCCCCCAAGGTCTTGGGCCGCCCTGGTATCTACGTTGCCGGGCCACCCGATGCAGGGAACCGCCCCCAGATCTTGGGCCGCCCTGGTATCTACGTTGCCGGGGCACCCGATGCAGGGAACTGCCCCCAGATCTTGGGCCGCCCTGGTGTCTACGTTTTCCAGAGGCCCCGACTCACGGAACTACCTGCGATTGCCCCGTTGATGAGGAGGAAGCCGATTTCCCGACGCCGCGGGGTGTGCGGCGTCGGGAAATCGGCTTCCTCCTCATCAACTCCCCAGGGGCAATCGCCCGCTGAGCGCAGCGAAGCCATCAAGCTCAGCAGCCGTGCGCACCCACCCCAGCCCCGCACCCAGTGAGTGACGCACCCACCCCAGCCCCGCACCCAGTGAGTACACCGCCAAGCCCAGCCCCCCACGCCGCATGATCACTAACGCGAGAGACGCGTTCACGGCGTCTCCCCGCCCCGAGGTCGCGCCCGCGTAGCCCGGCACGCCCCCAATCCGGCGGAAACAACCCACCCCCGTACAAGATGAAATTGAATCTCAGCAAATACGGTTCGAAAGACCCGAAATATCGGAACGGAGGGGTTGTCGTCCCGCCTGGCGGGAGGGGAAGGCTAGGCTGTTGCGCGCGGTCGTCGAAGCCCGCCACGACGGCGTTGCGCGCCCTCCAGACACCCAGGAGAGTCTGTCCCGAGGACCCACGCCGCCCACAGAGTTCACCCTGTTGACGGGGGTCGGCCGCCGGGCCGATCCGAAAGAGAGACTAGCCTGATGGCTGTGACACGTCGCGTAAAAATCGTCTGCACCATGGGTCCCGCCACCGCGTCTCCCGAGCGCATGCTCGGGTTGGTCGAGGCGGGCATGGACGTGGCTCGAATGAACTTCAGCCACGGCAGCCACGAAGATCATCAGAAGGTGTACGACCTGGTCCGTGAGGCCGCTCGGCAGACCGGCCGTGCGGTGGCCGTCCTCGCCGACCTGCAGGGGCCGAAGATCCGGCTCGGCAAGTTCGCCAACGGGCCGCACGTGTGGAGCACCGGTGACCTGGTCACCATCACCAGCGACGACGTGCTCGGCACGCCCGACCGGGTCTCCTGCACCTACAAGAAGCTTCCGCAGGAGGTCAAGGTCGGCGACCGCCTCCTGATCGACGACGGCAAGGTGGCCGTCGAGGTCGCCGCCGTCGAGGGCAACGACATCCGCTGCCTGGTCATCGAGGGTGGCCCGGTCAGCAACAACAAGGGCGTCTCGCTGCCCAACGTCGCGGTCAGCGTGCCGGCGATGAGCGACAAGGACGAGGCAGACCTGCGTTTCGCGCTGTCGCTCGGCGTCGACCTGATCGCGCTGTCGTTCGTGCGCTCGCCCGACGACATCAAGCTGGTGCACAACATCATGATCGAAGAGGGCCGGATGCTTCCGGTCATCGCCAAGGTCGAGAAGCCCGAGGCGGTCGACCACCTCGAGCAGATCGTGCTCGCCTTCGACGGTGTCATGGTCGCCCGCGGTGACCTGGGCGTCGAGCTGCCGCTCGACCAGGTGCCGCTGGTGCAGAAGCGCGCCGTGCAGCTGTGCCGGGAGAACGCGAAGCCGGTCATCGTGGCGACCCAGATGCTCGACTCGATGATCGAGAATTCGCGCCCGACCCGCGCCGAGGCCTCCGACGTCGCCAACGCCGTGCTCGACGGCACCGACGCGGTGATGCTGTCCGGCGAGACGTCGGTCGGTAAATACCCGGTGCTCACGGTCAGCACGATGGCGAAGATCGTCACGACCACCGAGGGTGGTTCGATCCCGGTCCCGCGGCTGCAGCACGACCCGCGCACGCACGGTGGCGCTCTCGCCGTGGCCGCGTCGCAGATCGCCCGCAACATCGGCGCCAAGGCGCTGGTCGCGTTCTCGCAGACCGGTGACACCGTGCGCCGGCTGGCCCGGCTGCACTGCGAGCTCCCGCTGTTCGCCTTCACGCCGGTCGCCGAGGTGCGCGACCAGCTGGCGCTGAGCTGGGGCGTCGAGACGTTCCTGACCGACTTCGTGCAGCATACCGACGACATGTTCCGGCAGGTCGACGCGAAGATGCTCGGCCTCGGCCTGGCCAAGCCCGGCGACTACGTGGTCGTCGTGGCCGGCTCCCCGCCGAACGCCCCGGGCTCGACCAACACGCTGCGTGTGCACCAGCTCGGCTCGCTCGTCGACCCGGCCACGGTGGTGTGACCTTGCCGTTGCACGGACAGGCCGCCGTCGACCAGCTTCTGGAGATCCTCGACCTGAAGCAGGTCGAGGCGGCCACGTTCGTGGGCGAGAGCCCGCAGACCGGCGCCCAGCGCGTCTTCGGCGGCCAGGTCGCCGGCCAGGCGCTGGTCGCGGCGGGTCGCACGGTCGCGCCCGACCGGTTCGTGCACTCGCTGCACGGATATTTCGTGCGTCCCGGTGACCCGACCGAGCCGATCGAGTTCCACGTCGAGACGATCCGGGACGGGCGCTCCTTCTCGGTGCGGCGGTCCACCGCCCAGCAGCACGGCCGGACGATCTTCTTCATGTCGGCGTCGTTCCAGGTGCGCGAGGAAGGCCTCGACCACTACCTTCCCGCTCCGGTCGGCGTGCCGAGGCCGGACGAGGTGCCGACCATGGCCGACTGGGTGCGCAAATACCCGTCCCGGGCCGGCATCTTCGCGACCTCGCCGCAGGCCATCGACGTGCGCTATGTGGGTGTGCCCGGCTGGGTGCCGCCCGGCGACCGGGTCGCGAGCGAGGAGCAGCGGGTCTGGATGCGGATCGACGGCACGCTGCCGGACGACCCGCTGATCCACGCGTGCGCGCTGGCCTACGCCTCCGACCTCTCGCTGCTCGACTCGGTGCTGTCGGCGCACGGCGAGGTGTGGGGGCCGGGCGGCGTGATCGGCGCCAGCCTCGACCACGCGCTCTGGCTGCACCGGCCGTTCCGTGCCGACGAGTGGTTCCTGTACGACTGCACCAGCCCGTCCGCCTCGGGCAGCCGGGGCCTGGCCACCGGCCGGATGTTCACCGAGGACGGGCGGCACATCGCCAGCGCGATGCAGGAGGGCCTGCTGCGGCGGGTCGGCGAGCGGAAGTAGCGCCGGCCGGCATCAGCGGCGGTGCTCGTCGCCCACTGCGGCCTCGTGCGCGCTCTCCGCGGTGTCCGGCACCGGCGGGATGTCCGCCTCGTCCACCGGCTGGTGGGTGGCCGCGCCGGTCACCCCGGCCTGGGCGAGGATGGCGTCCAGATCGGCCGTGGTCCGCATCACGTCGTCGTGGAACGCGTCGGCCCGGTGCCGGGCCCGGCTGGGCTGCGGCAACGACTCGAAATCCATCCGCCCGGCGGAATACCCGGCCACTCCGGCTTCGCGTTCCGGCGACAGCTCCAAAACGTCATGGTGTACGGCGGTGACCTCACGCAACCGCAGCGCCGTCACCAGATCGGCGACCGCGCGCAGCAGGCCGAGGCCGCCGAGCAGGACCACCATCGGTTCGGCCGTCCGGGCGAGCGGGCCGGCGGCATAGAAGCCGAGCGAGGCCTGCGCCACCCCGAGCGCCATCATCAGGCCCCAGGTGCGGTCGGTGCCCCGGTTCATGGTCGACACCGAGATGTCCAGCGCGCCCCGCACCATCAGGAACCAGCCCACCAGCGAGGCCGGCGTCGCATAGTCGGACCCGGGAACGACCAGAATGATCAGCCCGGTCACCGCGAACAGCCCGGCCATCCCCGCGTTCAGCCACCACGTGCGCGTGCCGGCCAGTGCCCGGACCCCCTCGCACAGCGCGCCGAACAGCACCACGGGGCCGGCCACGTCGGCCACACTGACCGGTTCCAGCCGCAGCACGCTCCACGCGATCGCCAGCCATGCCACGCCGCCGAACATCAGGAAGCCCCACATGTTCTCGCGCACGACTGTCAACGGCGACGAACCGGACCACAACATCAGGCCTCCAGCGAAGGTGTCCCTGCCATGACAACATCCGCGCCGACCACCGGCCCGGGGTTCAGGCAGATTCGGGCGGGGTAAGGCGGCAGGTAGCCCCACCCCCGGGAGACTGCCCGTGCGCCGCCCCGCCCCCACGCGCCCGCCCGCGGAGACCGACCTGGCCGGCGCGCTGCGTGCCGCCCAGGACGGCGACCCGCACGGCTTCGCCACGCTGTGGCGCGGCCTGCAGCCGGCCGTCCTGCGATATCTGCGGGTCGTCGTCGGCGAGCCGGCCGAGGACGTCGCCAGCGAGACGTGGCTGCACGTGATCCGTGATCTGGACCGGTTCCACGGCGATCTGGGGTCGTTCCGCGGCTGGCTGTTCCGGATCGCCCGGCACCGGGCCCTCGACGAGAAGCGGCGCCGGGCGTCCCGGCCGTCCCCGGCGCCGGCGCTCGACGCGGCGGCTCCGGACGCCGCCGCCGTGGCCGCCGAGCAGGCAGGCACCGCCTGGGCGGTCGAGTTGATCTCGACGCTGCCCGCTGACCAGGCCGAAGCCGTGATGCTGCGGGTGGTGGCCGGGCTCGACGTCGCCACCACGGCCGGGATTCTCGGCAAACGGCCCGGGGCGGTGCGCGTCGCCACGATGCGCGGCCTCCGGCGTCTCGCGGGGAAGGTGTAACGGAATGCGGCTCCCGCGCGCTCTTCTCCATGCGATGCGTACGAGAAGAATCCACCGCGTCGGCCCGACCGAGGCCGAGCGCATGGTTGCCGGCGACCTGCCCGGTCCTGATCTCGCCGCACTGAGAAAGCTCCTGGACGCCGCGGCTGCCCCCGCTGCGGCGCGGGAGCTCGCCGGCGAGAAGGCCGCGGTTGCCGCCTTCCGTGCGCATCGCACCCGTGCTGCCCGGGCCGCCCGTCGGCCGTCGAGGATGCGGGCCGGTGTCGTGAGTGTCGCGGCCGGTCTGGCTCTCCTCATCCTCGGCGGAACCGCCGTGGCGGCCCGGACAGGCAACCTTCCCGCGGATGCCCAGCAGCACGCGCATCGCCTGTTCTCGGCGCTGGGCGTACCAGCGCCGAGAACAGGCCCCACCCCGTCCCCGGCCCGGCCCGCTCCCACCTCGGCCCCGCCCCCGTCCCCTTCCGTGTCCGTTTCTCCCTCGTTGGAGGTCACCCTTCTGGGGTGGTGCGACTCCTGGAGCGGGTCGGCCGGGCCGGCGCCGCTGGACCGGGAGGGCCGCCGCCGGCTGGCGTCGGCGGCCGGGGGCGAGAACGGGATACCGAGTTTCTGCTCACGTCTGGCCGGCCCGCACAGCGGGTCAGCGCCCCCGGTCACTCCGTCCGGCCGGCCATCAAGATCGATGTCACCGAGCGCACCCGAAACGGGCACCCGTTATGCCACTCCGCCGGTGCGGGAACGGGCATCGCCGGGGCCGGCGGGCTCGACGCCTCGATGACCGTTGATTCGTTTACAGAGGCGTAACGCGGATATACGCGATTTTTGCCGATGGGCGCGGCACGATTTCCCGATCGGCCGGTGGAGGAAAGTATCCGCTCGCCGGGGCGGGAAATAGGAATTTCTCCCGTCCGGACGGCTTCGTGGCATAGAGAGTTCGTGACCCGAGTTGGGGGTGTGAGCCGATGTCCGGTCCCGCTTTGGATCTTGCGAAGGTGCCGGTGGCAGCGCGGAATGCCGTTGTTGATCAGCAGAGGCGCGGAACGGGAAGCGCCCGGCGGTGCGACACCGTGATGGCTCCCGCAATCAGCGCGCGGGATTTCGACAGTTTTTGTGCCCCCGGTGGGATTCGAACCCACACTGTATGGTGTTTGAGACCATCTTCTCTGCCGGTTGGAATACAGGGGCCGGCCCGCATCATCGCCGGCTTGAGATGGCCAAGCCAGGATGAGCTTCCGACAGCCTACCCACTACGCTTAGAGGGGCGACACCCACATACCGGGGTGTCGCGACTTCAGGAGTGTTGGGGGTAGGGGTTCCGTGGCCGACACGCAGGCTGGGGCCGATCGCAAACGGGTGCTGATCGCCGAGGACGAGGCTCTCATCCGGCTGGACCTGGCCGAGATGCTGGTCGAAGAGGGCTACGACGTGGTCGGCGAGGCCGGCGACGGCGAGACCGCCGTCCGCCTGGCCGAGGACCTCCGTCCCGATCTGGTCATCCTCGACATCAAGATGCCCATCATGGATGGCCTGGCGGCCGCCGAGCGGATCGCCGGTGGGCGGATCGCCCCGGTCGTCATTCTGACCGCATTCAGCCAGCGCGACCTGGTCGAGCGCGCCCGCGCGGCCGGCGCGATGGCGTACCTCGTGAAGCCGTTCCAGAAATCCGATCTGGTGCCGGCCGTCGAGATCGCCCTCTCTCGGTACTCCGAGATCGCCGCGCTCGAGTCCGAGGTCGCCGGTCTGACCGACCGCCTCGAGACGCGCAAGTCGGTCGAGCGCGCCAAGGGTGAGCTGATGACGAAATATCAGATGACCGAACCGCAGGCGTTCAAGTGGATCCAGCGCACCGCGATGGACCACCGCATGACGATGCGTGAGGTCGCCGACCGGATCCTGGCGGAGGGTCAGGAAACCGACGGCACCCAGGCCGGCGGCACCCAGGCCGGCGGCACCCAGGCCGGCGGCACCCAGGCCGGCGGCACCCAGGCCGGCGGCACCCAGGCCGGCGGCACCCAGGCCGGCGGCGCAGGGGCCGGCGGCGCGGGGGCCACAACCAGCTGATCTTGCCAATTTGATCTTGTCGAAACAAGGATGTTGTAACACCTTCCCCTGCCGGGGCGGCGATGCACGTAACGGTTCGGTGAAAGCGCGAACCAAGCCTTTTGCAGGCTCGCATCGTGGGATAGCGTCCCGGCCCATGACGGGCGCAGCGTGGTCGATCGTGCACGCAAGTGCCAATCGACCAGCGGTGGCTCGGTGGGTTCGTTTGGAGGAGGGGTTCCAATCTTGAGGCAGGTTCTCGCACGCGCCATCGGTGGCGTAGCCATGGTCGGCCTGCTGGTCGGCGCGGCTGCATGTGCCAAGGACGACGACGGCGGCTCCGGCACTACGGCGTCCAGCTGCGACAACAAGATCGCGTTCTTCGGCGCACTCACTGGCGGTAACGCTCAGCTGGGCATCAATATCCGCGACGGCGCGAAGCTCGCGGTCGATGAATACAACAAGGCCAACGCGGACTGCAAGGTCTCGCTGGTGGAGAAGGACTCGGCCGGCGACCCGGCGCAGGCTTCCGGCCTGGCCACCTCGGTGGTCCAGGACGCGAAGATCCTCGGTGTCGTGGGTCCGGCGTTCTCCGGTGAGTCGAAGGTGGCGAACCCGATCCTCAGCGGTGAGGGCGTCGTCATCATCACCCCGTCGGCGACCAACCCGGCGCTGGCGACCCAGGGTGTCAAGACCTTCCACCGTGCGCTGGGTAACGACGCGTCGCAGGGTCCGGGCGCGGCGTTCTACATGAAGGGCGTCATGAAGGTCACCAAGACCTTCGTCATCGACGACGCCTCGGAATACGGCAAGGGCCTGGCCGACCAGGTCAAGTCGACGCTCGGCCCGATCGTGATCGGCTCGGCGGTCGTCAAGGAGCAGCAGACCGACTTCGGCACGCTGGTCCAGGAGATCAACAAGTCGGGTGCGGACTCCATCTTCTGGGGTGGCTACCTCCGCGAGGCGGCGCCGTTCCTGAAGCAGTTCCGCGACGCGGGCGGCAAGGCCAAGTTCGTCGCCGGTGACGGCGTGAAGGACCCGAAGTTCGTGGAGGGCGCCGGTGCGGCGGCCGCCGAGGGCGCAATCCTGACCTGCCCGTGTGTTCCGCCGGAGAAGGCCGGTGGCACGTTCGCCGCCGACTACAAGACGGCGACCGGCCGCGACGCCAGCACCTACAGCGCGGAGGCGTTCGACGCCGCCAACATCCTGCTGCAGGGCATCAAGGCGGGCAACACCACCCGGGACAAGCTCGAGACGTTCGTCGACGGCTACACCGGTGAGGGTGTCACCACCAAGTTCAAGTTCCAGGAGAACGGCGACATCGACCCGTCCGCGGTGGCTGTCTGGGCCTACACCGTCAAGAGTGGCCAGATTGTGGCGCTCGAGCGGACGCCGACCTCCTGAGTCGGATCGCTTCATAGCAGATACGTGCGGCCGGGAGATCTCCCTCCCGGCCGCACGTCCTGTATGACATTTGCGCTGGAGTCGCCTTGAACTTTAAATTCGTGATCGACAACTTTGCGGCGCTCACCGTTACGGGGCTCACGCAAGGCTCGATCTACGCCCTGGTGGCGCTCGGATACACCCTGGTCTACGGCGTGCTGCGACTGATCAATTTCGCGCACTCCGAAGTGTTCATGATCGGCACCTTCGCCACCACCATCATCTGGGCGGCTCTGGGCTTCGGAGTGGGTGCGGCGGCGCCCAGCACGCTCGGCGTGCTCGGACTGATCCTCGTCGCGGTGATCGCGGCCGGCGCTGCGTCCGGCGCGACGGCGCTGGTCCTCGAGCGGGTCGCCTATCGCCCGCTGCGCAAGCGCAACGCGCCGCCCCTGATCTTCCTGATCAGCGCGATCGGCGCGTCGGTGGCGCTGATGGAGGCGGCCGGCGCGATCACCAGCCGGCAGCCGCGGGGCATGCCGAGCCTGGTCTTCCCGAAGGTCCAGTTCTCGCTCTTCGGCGCCGACGTCACCAACCTCCAGATCGGCATCATCTTCAGTGCCCTGTTGATGTGGATCGGGCTCGACACCTTCATCAACCGCTCCCGGCTGGGCCGCGGTGTTCGCGCGGTGGCGCAGAACCCCGAGGTGGCGGCGCTGATGGGGGTCAACAAGGACCGCGTCATCATGCTGATCTTCGTGCTCGGCGGCGCGATGGCCGGCGGGGCGTCGGTGCTCTACGACGTCAAGGTCGGTCTCACGACGTACTCGGTCGGCTTCCTGATCGGTCTCAAGGCCTTCACCGCGGCGGTGCTCGGCGGCATCGGCAACCTGCGTGGCGCTCTGCTGGGCGGCCTGCTCCTCGGCGTGGTGGAGAACTACGGCGCCGGTGTGTTCGGCAACCAGTGGATGGACGTGGTCGCGTTCGTGGTGCTGGTCGTCGTGCTGCTGTTCCGGCCCAACGGTCTGCTTGGCGAATCACTCGGAAGGGCTCGGGCATGAATGCGCTTCTCGAATCCGCGCGGCGGGCCGACGAGAGACGGGCGAAAGCCGCGGTCGGCATCCGCGATCGCTGGTCCAATCTGCCCCGCCCCTGGCGGATCGGTGTCCTGATCGCGTTCCTCGTCCTGCTCTACTCGCTGCCGGGCCTGGACATCCCGCTGATCACCACGCCGGACACGGACTTCACCTCGGTGCTGTTCCTCTGCGCGGTCTACGTCCTGGTCGCGGTCGGCCTGAACGTGGTCATCGGCCTGGCCGGTCTGCTCGACCTCGGTTACATCGGCTTCTACGCGGTCGGCGCCTACACGATGGCGATCCTCGGCTCGCCGAACTCGCCGGTCGTGGTGAAGTACCCGTGGATCGTCTGCGTGCCGATCGCGATCGCGGTGGCGATGCTGTCCGGCCTGATCCTGGGCTGGCCGACCCTGCGACTGCGGGGCGACTACCTGGCGATCGTGACGCTCGGCTTCGGTGAGATCATCCGGGTCTTCGCCCTGAACTCCGACATCACCAACGGCAACCGCGGCATCAACGCCGTGCCGACCCCGTCGACGGCGACCTGGCCATCGTGGATGACCTGGTTCCCGACCATCCACGAGGGCCGGCCGATCTTCAGCGTCTCCAGTGTGATCGGCTTCTACTGGCTCGCGCTGACCGTGGTGATCATCTGCATGCTCGGTGTGCGGCGGCTCGAGCGCAGCCGGGTCGGCCGGTCCTGGCTCGCGATCCGCGAGGACGAGGAGGCCGCCGAGCTGATGGGCGTGCCCACGTTCAAATACAAGCTGTGGGCGTTCGCCATCGGCGCGGCGCTGGGCGGCCTGTCCGGCGCGCTGTTCTTCAGCAAGCAGACGTTCATCAACGCCCAGGGCTTCGACCTGTTCACCTCGATCCTCTGGGTCGCGGCGGTGGTCATCGGCGGCGCCGGCAACCAGCTCGGGGTGGCGCTCGGCGCGATCCTGCTGGCGTACCTCCCGGAGCGGTTCCGCGAGTTCACCGACTACCGTCTGCTGATCTTCGGCGTGGCCCTGATCGTCATGACGATCTTCCGGCCGCAGGGTCTGCTGCCGAGCCGGCGCCGCAGCGTCGAACTCGAGGATCGAGCGAAGGAGGCTCCCGTTGTCTGAGAGTGTCGCCGCGGCGGGCGAGCGCCGCGCCATGCTCGAGGTCGACAACGTCACCATCCGCTTCGGCGGCGTGGTGGCGCTCGACGGGGTCGACTTCGTCGTGCGGGAGGGCGAGATCCTCGGCCTGATCGGCCCCAACGGCGCCGGCAAGACGACGTGCTTCAACGCGATCACCGGCGTGGCCAAGCCGACCAAGGGAGCGATCCGCTTCAACGGTCAGTCGGTGTCCGGCCGAAAGCGGTACAAGATCACGCGGCTCGGCATCGCCCGTACGTTCCAGAACATCCGGTTGTTCCCGGAGATGACCGCCCTCGAGAACGTCCTGGTCGGCGCGGACGCGCGGCACAAGACGAGCGTGGTCGGCGCGCTGTTCCGGACCTACCGGGTGCCGGTCAAGTCCGAAGAGCTGACCGAGATCACCGCGACCGGTGGCCTCGGCCGGCTCGGGCAGCAGCTCCGGCGCTCCGGCCAGCGGTTCTTCGGGCTCTCCCGGCACACGCTCGAGGAGCGGGCCGCGCGGGCCAAGGCGATGGACCTGCTGCGGCTGGTCGGCATCGACTTCCGCGCCGGCGAGCTGGCCCGCAACCTGTCGTACGGCGAGCAGCGCCGGCTGGAGATCGCCCGGGCGCTGGCCACCGAGCCGGGCCTGCTCTGCCTGGACGAGCCGGCCGCCGGCTTCAACCCGGCCGAGAAGGCCGAGCTCCTCGCGCTGATCCGGCAGATCCGGGACACCGGCGTCACGGTGTTGCTGATCGAGCACGACATGCGGCTGGTCATGGGCGTGACCGACCGGATCGTGGTGATGGAGTTCGGAAAGAAGATCGCCGAGGGGACGCCCGCCGAGGTGCGGGACAACCCGAAGGTCATCGCCGCATATCTGGGAGTGCCCGCCGATGCTGCTTGAGCTCAAGGACGTCTCCGTGGCGTACGGCCGGATCGTGGCCCTGCACGGGATCAGCCTGACCGTGGGGGAGGGCGAGATCGTCGCGCTGATCGGCGCCAACGGCGCCGGGAAGTCGACGACGATGCGGGCCGTCTCCGGCCTGCGCCCGGTGATGAAGGGCTCGATCCACTTCGACGGCCAGGACATCACCAAGACCCGGGCCGACCTGCGGGTCATCCGCGGTGTCTCGCAGTCGCCGGAGGGCCGGGGGATCTTCCCCGGCATGTCCGTCCGGGAGAACCTCGAGATGGGCGCCTACACCCGCCGCAACCGGCCCGAGGTCGACAAGGACCTGGAACGGGTGTTCGGCCTGTTCCCGCGTCTGAAGGAGCGGGAGAAGCAGTCCGGCGGCACGATGTCCGGTGGTGAGCAGCAGATGCTCGCGGTCGGGCGGGCGCTGATGAGCCGCCCCAAACTGCTTTTGCTCGACGAGCCCTCGATGGGGCTCGCGCCCATGCTGATCCAGCAGATCTTCGACATCATTGTGGAGATCAATGGGCAGGGAACCACCGTGCTCCTCGTGGAGCAAAACGCCCAACAGGCCCTTTCCCGGGCTCACCGGGCTTATGTTCTCGAGACCGGCCGGATCGTGAAGGAAGGCACCGGCGCCGAACTGCTGCACGACCCTGCGGTCAAGGACGCCTACCTCGGCGTTGCCTGATTGACTTCTTAGGAGACCACCCATGTTCCGCATTTCCCATGGCCGTCGGGCGATCCTCGGGCTGGCCGTCGCGGCGGCGCTGACCACCTCGATCGCCGCCTGCGGGTCCGAGTCCAGCGACGACACCGGAACCAGCGCCGGTTCCGCCCCGTCGGCGAGCACCGGGGTCGACGCGGCCCTGGCCGCCAAGGTCCCGGCCGACATCAAGTCGGCCGGCAAGCTGACCATCGGCACCGACTCGTCCTACGCGCCCAGCGAGTTCCTCGACTCCGACGGCAAGACCGTCATCGGCTTCGACGTCGATCTGTTCAACGCGGTCGCCGCCAAGCTCGGCCTCACCACCGACTGGCAGTCGGCCTCGTTCGACAGCATCATCCCCGGCGTCGCCAGCAAGAAGTACGCGGTCGGCGTCTCCTCCTTCACGGTCAACGCGGACCGGATGAAGGAGGCCACCATGGTCTCCTACTTCTCGGCCGGCACCCAGTGGGCGGCCAAGGCCGGCGCCACGATCAGCGCCGACGACGCCTGCGGCAAGAAGATCGCGGTGCAGACCGCGACCGTGCAGGTCGACGACCTCACCGCCCGGTCGAAGAAGTGCACCGACGCCGGCAAGGCGAAGATCACGATCGACCAGTACCAGGCCCAGTCGGACGCCACCAACGCCGTGGTCACCGGCAAGGACGAGGCCATGCTGGCCGACTCCCCGGTCTGCGCGTACGCGGTGAAGCAGACCAACGGCCAGCTGGCCCTGGTCGGCGACATCTACGACTCGGCCCCGTACGGCTACGTGCTTCCGAAGGACCAGGCCGACACCATGGGCGCCGCGATCCAGGGCGCGCTGGCGTCCCTGATCGCCGACGGCACCTACAAGACGGTGCTGGCCAAGTGGGGCGTCGACGCGGGCGGGATCACCACCCCTGCCGTGAACCCGACCGTCTAGCTTCATGACCGACACAGAGACCGAGCGGGCGCGGCCTGAACCCATCAAGGCCGTGCCCGTCCGGCACCCCGGGCGCTGGGTGACGATCGCGGTGATCGGCCTGATCACCGCGATGTTCCTGCACGTGCTGATCACCAACGATCAGTTCCGCTGGAAATTCATCTTCTTCTCGTACGAGCCGGGCAAGCGCGGTGTGCTGTTCACCGAGCCGGTGCTCGAGGGTCTGCGCGGCACCATCCTGCTCACCGTCACGTCGATGGTGATCGGCGTGGTGCTGGGCGTGCTCATCGCGATCATGCGGTTGTCCGACAACCCGGTCCTGAAGATCGTCGCGTTCGTCTACACCTGGTTCTTCCGGGCGGTGCCGCGGCTCGTGCTCGCCGTGCTGTTCGGCAACCTGAACATCCTGTGGAACCGGATCGGGTTCGGCCTGCCGTTCGATCACCAGATCGGCCGGTTGTTCGGCATCGACGATCTGAACGCGCAGTTCTACAGCGTCAAGGCGAGCGACCTGCTGGCCGGTTTCGTGGCCGGCATGCTCGCGCTGGGGCTGTCCGAGGCGGCCTACATGGCGGAGATCGTCCGGGCCGGCATCCAGTCGGTCGACACCGGCCAGGCCGAGGCGGCGACCGCGCTGGGCCTGTCCCGGTCGCAGGTGCTGCGGCGGGTGGTGCTGCCGCAGGCGATGCGGGTCATCGTGCCGCCGACCGGCAACGAGATCATCGCGATGGTGAAGGACACGTCGCTGGTCGCCTACGTGCCGGTCAGTTTCGAGCTGTACTTCCAGCTCAGTGCGATCAAGGCGCGCACCTTCGTGGTGTTCCCGGTCCTGGTCGCGGCCGTGATCTGGTATTTGATCATCTGCACCATCCTGATGATCGGTCAGTTCTTCCTGGAGCGGCATTTCGGCAAGGGCTACGGCGCGACCGGCCGGGCCCGGCAGCGGCTGCGGGACATCGGCGTCGAACAGGGCGGCCGGATCCCGATGGATGGGGGAGGGGCGACATGACCGCGGAGATGGTGCGGGCCGACAACGTGCACAAGTCGTTCGGCTCGCTCGAGGTGCTCAAGGGCGTCGACCTGGTGGTGAGCTCCGGCGAGGTGTGCTGCGTGCTCGGCCCGTCCGGCTCCGGCAAGTCGACGTTCCTGCGCTGCATCAACCACCTCGAGAAGATCAATGCCGGGAAGATCTTCGTGGACGGCGACCTGGTCGGGTACCACGAGCGCGGCGGCAAGCTGCACGAGATGAAGGGCTCGGACGTCGCCCGGCAGCGCCAGTCGATCGGCATGGTCTTCCAGCGCTTCAACCTCTTCCCGCACATGACGGCCCTCCAGAACGTGATGGAGGCGCCGTGCCGGGTGAAAAGGGAGAACAAGTCGGAGGTACGCGACCGGTCGGCCGCCCTGCTCGAACGGGTCGGGCTGGGCGCCAAGATGGACAGCTACCCCGGCATGCTCTCCGGTGGTCAGCAGCAGCGGGTGGCGATCGCCCGGGCCCTGGCCATGCGACCCAAGCTGATGCTGTTCGACGAGCCGACCAGCGCCCTCGACCCGGAGCTGGTGGGCGAGGTCCTGGACGTGATGAAGGACCTGGCCCGGGACGGCATGACCATGGTCGTGGTCACCCATGAGATCGGTTTCGCCCGCGAGGTCGGCGATCAGGTCGTGTTCATGGACGGCGGCGTCGTGGTCGAGCAGGGCACGCCGGACGCGGTCATCGGCAACCCGCAGCACCGGCGAACCCAAGCATTCCTGAGCAAAGTGCTGTAAACGCGACCGGGGCGGTCAGCGTTTGTGTCGTACCTCAGGTCTAAAGTTCCCTGACGTGAGCGACGACGCCCTGACCCCCCGTTTGCTGCTGCTCGACGGCCACTCGCTGGCCTACCGCGCCTTCCACGCGCTGCCGGTGGACAACTTCAGCACCGCGACCGGCCAGCACACGAATGCGGTGTTCGGCTTCACGTCGATGCTGATCAACATGCTGCGCGACGAGAAGCCGACGCACATCGTGGTCGCGTTCGACCTCTCCCGGAAGACCTTCCGCAGCGCGATCTATCCGGAGTACAAGGCCGGCCGCTCCGAGACCCCCAAGCCGTTCCTGGGTCAGGTCAGCCTGATCAAGGAGGTCCTCGAGGCGCTGCGCATCCCGGTGCTGGAGAAGGACAACTTCGAGGCCGACGACGTGATCGCGACGCTGGCCACCCAGGGCCGTGCGGCCGGCATGGAGGTCATCATCTCCTCCGGCGACCGCGACGTGCTCCAGTTCGCCGACGAGCACACCACGATCCTCTACCCGGTGCGCGGCGTCTCCGAGGTGTGGCGGATGACCCCCGAGGCGGTCGAGGCGAAATACTTCGTGCCCCCGTCTCGCTACCGCGACAAGGCCGCTCTGGTCGGCGAGGCCAGCGACAACCTGACCGGGGTGCCCGGCGTCGGCGACAAGACCGCCGCCAAGTGGATCAAGGAGTTCGGTTCGCTCGACAGCATCGTCGCCAACGTCGACAAGCTCAAGGGCAAGGCCGGCGACAACGTCCGCGCCCACCTCGCCGACGTGCTGCGCAACTACGAGCTGAACAGACTGATCACCGATCTCGAGCTGCCGCTCGGCCCGGCCGACGTGCAGTGGCACGGGTGGGACCGCGAGGCCGTCCATCAGGTGTTCGACGCCCTCGAGTTCCGGGTGCTGCGCGAGCGGCTCTATTCGTACCTCGACGCCGTCGAGCCCGAGGCCGAGGCCGGCTTCGACATCGAGGGCGTGGTGCTCACCTCCGGCCAGGTCGCGGAGTGGCTGGCCGCGCACGCTCTCGAGGCGCCCGTGGGCGTCGCGGTGACCGGCACGTTCGGGCGCGGCACGGGCAGCCTCACCGGCATCGCGGTCGCGACCGGCGACGGTCCGGCCGCCTGGTTCGACCCCGCCGCTCTCGACGAATCGGACGAGAAGGCCGTTGCCGCGTGGCTCGCGTCCGCCGAGCGGCCGAAGGTCCTGCACGACGCCAAGCCGGCCGCGCTGGCCATGCGGGCGCACGGGTGGTCGCTGTCCGGCGTGCGGGTCGACACCGCCCTCGCGGCGTACCTGGCGAAGCCCGACCAGCGGGCCTACGACCTGACCGACCTGGCCCTGCGCTATCTCAAGCGCGAGCTGCGGGTCGAGGAGCCGGAAAGCGGTCAGCTCACCTTCGAAGGGCTGGGCGAGGACCGGGGCGCCGCCGAGGAGAACGTGATGCTGCGCGCCCGGGCCACCCTCGACCTGGCCGACGTGCTGACCGAGGAGCTGTCCCGCGACGGCGGCGAGTCGCAGGTCCTGCTCACCGAGGTGGAGCAGCCGCTGTCGGCGGTGCTCGGCGAGATGGAGCACCTCGGCATCGCGGCCGACACCGATTATCTTTCCGAGCTCGAGTCAAACTTCGCGGCCGAGGTGAAATCCGCTCAGCAGGCCGCGCACGAGGTGGTCGGCCGCGAGTTCAACCTCGGCTCGCCCAAGCAGCTGCAGGAGATCCTGTTCAACGAGCGGGGCCTGCCCAAGACCAAGAAGATCAAGAGCGGCTGGACCACCGACGCCGACGCGCTGCAGAGCCTGTTCGCCCAGACCGGTGACCCGCTGCTGGCTCACCTGCTACGCCACCGTGACGTCGCCAAGCTCAAGTCCACGGTCGACGGCCTGCTCAAGTCCGTCTCCGACGACGGCCGCATCCACACCACGTTCAACCAGACGGTGGCCGCCACCGGCCGGCTGTCGTCGACCGACCCCAACCTGCAAAACATCCCGATCCGCACCGAGGAGGGCCGGCGCATCCGCCGCGCCTTCGTCGTCGGCGAGGGGTTCGAGCAGCTGATGACCGCCGACTACAGCCAGATCGAGATGCGCATCATGGCGCACCTGTCCGGCGACGAGGCGCTGATCGCCGCGTTCAACTCGGCTTTCGACTTCCACGCGGCCACCGCGTCCTCGGTCTTCCACGTGCCGGTGGAGGAGGTCGTCCCCGACCAGCGCCGCAAGATCAAGGCAATGAACTACGGCCTCGCGTACGGGTTGAGCGCGTTCGGCCTCTCCAACCAGCTGAGCGTCGCCGTCGACGAGGCGAAAGCGCTGATGGACGAATACTTCGAGCGGTTCGGCGGCGTGCGCGACTATCTCGACGGGGTGAAGAAGCGCGCGGCCAAGGACGGCTACACCGCGACCATTCTCGGCCGTCGCCGCTACCTGCCCGACCTGAACAGCGACAACCGGCAGCGGCGCGAGATGGCCGAGCGGATGGCCCTCAACGCCCCCATCCAGGGCTCGGCCGCCGACATCATCAAGGTCGCCATGCTGCACGTCGACACGGCGCTGAAGGAGTCGGGCCTGCGCTCGCGCATGCTGCTGCAGGTGCACGACGAGCTCGTGTTCGACGTGGCCCCCGGCGAGCGCGCCGCCCTCGAGGAGCTGGTCCGTCGCGAGATGGGCGGCGCCCACCCGCTGTCGGTCCCGCTCGAGGTCTCGGTCGGCTCGGGCCGCGACTGGAACGGGGCCGATCACTGACACCTGGGTGTGTGCTGAGTGCCAGCACAGAAAGTGCTGGGTGTTGTGGCTCCGGCATTGCTTAAAGGCTCCGACAAGCCGTAGGACAGGCGGTGACGATCGATGCCGCAGAGCGGTAATGTTCCGCGCGGCGGCTGCTTGAGATCGGAGGGGTCGTGGACGGGGACAGAGGGCGGTGCTTGAGATGTCGCTGGTTGGGTCTTGGGGTAAGGCTGGTCGGATGCTGAGCAAAACGACCGAGGAGGCGAGCGTCGAGTCGGCGGCCGACGGTGCGCCGCTGGCGCACGCTCCGCTGGACGCCGCGCAGGCGAGCCGGTTCGCGCCGATGTTCAAGGCGCTGGGCGACCCGGTGCGCCTGCGGTTGTTGTCGATGATCGCCTCGGCCGGTGGCGGGGAGGTCTGCGTCTGCGACCTGACCGGCGCGTTCCACCTCACCGGCCCGACGATCTCGCATCACCTGCGCGTGCTGCGCGAGGCCGGCCTGGTCGACAGCGACCGCCGCGGCACGTGGGTCTATTACCGCCTGATCCCGGCCGGCCTGACCGTGCTGGCCGCGCTCCTCGACGCCGGCACGTTCCTCTGACCCGCGGCCCTCTGACCCGCGGCCCTCTGACCCGCGGCCCTCTGACCCGCGGCCCTCTGACCCGCGGCCCTCTGACCCGCGGCCCTCTGACCCGCGGCCCGGCTCGTCAGTGCCGCGGGGCGTTGACGAGCTGCGGGGCGGGCAGGTCGGCCACGAAGATCGCGGTGCCGGGGAAGAGGCGGCCGCGCAGCGGGCTCCACTGACCCCACACCTGCTCGTGGCCCGCCGGCCACTCGGGCTCGACCAGGTCGCGGAGCACGAAACCGGCGGCCACCAGCTCGCGGATGCGGTCGCCGAGGGTCCGGTGCTGCTCGATGTACGAGGGCTTGCCGTCGTCGTCCCGCTCCACGTAGGGGGTCCGGTCGAAGTACGAGTTCCGGGCGATCAGGCCGCTCTCATCCGGTTCGTCCCAGAAGATCCAGCGCATCGGATGGGTGATCGAGAAGACCCAGGTGCCGCCGGGGCGCAGGACCCGGGCGACCTCGCGCATCGCGGCGCCGGAGTCCGCCACGAACGGGATCGCCCCGAAGGCGGTGCAGACGATGTCGAATACGCTGTCCGCGAACGGCAGGGCCAGCGCGTCGGCTTGCAGCAGCGGCACCCGCACGCCCGAGCGCTCGGCCCCCGCCTGCGCATGCCGCAGCATGCCCGCCGACAGGTCCATCGCGACGACGTCCGCGCCCTGGGCGTCGAGCCACCGCGCGCCGGCGGCCGCGCCCGCGCCCAGCTCCAGCACCCGCCTGCCCTTGATCTCCCCCAAAAGGTGCGCCTCGGACTCCCGTAGCCCTTCCGGGCACCATACGAAGTCCAGATCGCCAAGGAATGTCCCGTGTTCGGACTGGTACTCGTCGGCGTCCAGGTCCCACCAGGAGCGGCTGGCGACCCGGCTCTCGTCGTCGGTGATCTGGCGGCGGAGCGGGGGTGGGGTGTCGATCACGGGCTGAACGGTACGGCAGGGCACGCTCCCTCCCGGCTTGCCCTCACCCGGGCGGATCGAGTCCGGATTCGGCACATTACGGGCATGGTCCGGGGTTTTGCCCGAACATTGTGCCGCCGTCGTCAGGAGGGCTTGCAACCTGTGGTAATGCGCACGGTAAGCTAGTCGATGCGCTCGCGGATCGTGTGCCTCGGCAGGGAGCAGGCTCCGTGGTCGCCGGTCTCGACATGATCGACTGCAAGGATCTGATCTTCCCGGTCCGGTCTTTAACTATCGATCGTGCCGTGCCCGGCGACGGTTCCGCGGCGCGCGAGAGACACCACGAATCCATCCGTTCGGAGCAACTGTCCACATGACGAGCAGCATCGAGGCCACCTCGAGCGCCAACCGGGTCACCGTCGACGATCTCGGGTCCGAGGAAGCATTCCTCGCCGCCATCGACGAGACCATCAAGTACTTCAACGACGGCGACATTGTCGAAGGCACCGTCGTCAAGGTCGATCGGGACGAGGTCCTGCTCGACATCGGCTACAAGACCGAGGGTGTCATCCCCTCGCGCGAGTTGTCGATCAAGCATGACGTGGACCCCGCGGAAGTGGTGTCGGTCGGCGACCACATCGAGGCTCTTGTTCTCACCAAGGAGGACAAAGAAGGCCGCCTGATCCTCTCGAAGAAGCGGGCGCAGTACGAGCGCGCCTGGGGCACCATCGAGAAGATCAAGGAAGATGACGGCGTCGTCCGTGGCTCGGTTATCGAGGTTGTCAAGGGTGGCCTCATCCTCGAC
This sequence comes from Actinoplanes sp. NPDC026619, assembly GCF_040638295.1. Lineage (NCBI taxonomy): Bacteria > Bacillati > Actinomycetota > Actinomycetes > Micromonosporales > Micromonosporaceae > Actinoplanes > Actinoplanes sp. NPDC026619. The sequence continues at coordinate 896,916 of NZ_JBEZYA010000001.1, read as the reverse complement.
ATCGGCCTGCGCGGCTTCCTGCCCGCGTCCCTGGTCGAGATGCGTCGCGTGCGCGACCTCCAGCCCTACGTGGGCCGGGAGCTCGAAGCCAAGATCATCGAGCTGGACAAGAACCGCAACAACGTGGTCCTGTCCCGCCGTGCCTGGCTGGAGCAGACGCAGTCCGAGGTTCGCACCGAGTTCCTCAACAAGCTGCAGAAGGGCCAGGTCCGCAAGGGCGTCGTGTCCTCGATCGTCAACTTCGGCGCGTTCGTCGACCTCGGCGGCGTCGACGGTCTGGTGCACGTCTCCGAGCTCTCCTGGAAGCACATCGACCACCCCTCCGAGGTTGTCGAGGTCGGCCAGGAGGTCGAGGTCGAGGTGCTCGACGTCGACCTGGACCGCGAGCGCGTCTCGCTGTCGCTGAAGGCGACCCAGGAAGACCCGTGGCGCCAGTTCGCCCGCACCCACGCGATCAACCAGATCGTGCCGGGCAAGGTCACCAAGCTGGTTCCGTTCGGTGCGTTCGTCCGCGTCGACGACGGCATCGAGGGCCTGGTGCACATCTCCGAGCTGGCCGAGCGCCACGTCGAGCTGCCCGAGCAGGTCGTCCAGGTGGGCTCCGACGTCCTCGTCAAGGTCATTGACATCGACCTCGAGCGCCGCCGGATCTCGCTGTCGCTCAAGCAGGCCAACGAGGGCTTCGTCGAGGGCGAGGAGCACTTCGACCCGACCCTCTACGGCATGGCTGCGACGTACGACGCCGAGGGCAACTACATCTACCCGGAGGGCTTCGACCCCGAGACGGGCGAGTGGCTCGAGGGCTTCGACAAGCAGCGCGAGACCTGGGAGAAGCAGTACGCCGACGCCCGCGAGCGCTGGGAGGCCCACACCAAGCAGGTGCAGGCATCCCGCGACGCCGACGCCGAGGCTGCGCTCAACCCGACTCCGGTCACGGCCGGCGTTGCCACCGCGACGTCGTCCTCCACCTCGTCGAGCTCGCCGGCCCCGGCGCGCGCGTCCGAGGAGCCGTCCGGCACCCTGGCCACCGACGAGGCTCTCGCTGCTCTGCGCGAGAAGCTTGCCGGCGGCAAGTAAGGGTTTGATCCAGTAGTTAAGCGCGAAAGGCCGTCCCGACTCCGGTCGGGGCGGCCTTTCGCCTTTCCACCCCGCGATGCCGGCCTGCGATACTTGGCCCCGTGCTGAAGGTGGGGCTTACCGGCGGGATCGGTGCGGGCAAGAGCGCGGTCGCGAAACGGCTGGTCGCCGCGGGCGCGGTGCTCATCGACTCCGACGTGCTGGCCCGGGAGGTCGTGGCGCCGGGCACGCCGGGCCTCGCCGAGATCGTCGAGACGTTCGGCCCGGAGGTGCTCACTCCGGCGGGCGAGCTGGATCGGCCGGCGTTGGGCGCCCGGGTCTTCGGCGACGACGAGGCGCGCGGCAAGCTGGAGAAGATCACCCATCCGCGGGTACGCTCCCGGGCCGCCGAACTGGCACATGCTGCCCCGCCCGACGCGATCGTGGTCAATGACGTGCCGCTTCTCGTGGAGACCGGGCAGGCCCCGTCGTACCACCTCGTCGTTGTCGTGGAAACCAGCCGTGACCTGCGCCTGCGCCGTCTCGAAGAGACGCGCGGGATGACCGCCGACCAGGCGGCCGCGCGGATCGCCGCGCAGGCCGACGACGAGAGCCGCCGGGCCGCCGCCGACGTCCTGCTGGCCAACAACGGCACCCTCGAGAACCTGCATGCTCAGGTCGACTTGCTGGTGCGGGACCGCCTGCGGCCGTTCGAGGAGAATCTGCGGCGCGGCACCGCCGCCCGCAGCGGTCCTGAGCTGTGCATCGTCGACCCCGACCCGGCCTGGCCGGAGCAGGCCGCCCGGCTGATCGCCCGGATCCGGCACGCGGCCGGCGCCGGGGCCGATGTGACGCACATCGGCTCGACCGCGGTGCCCGGGCTGCCGGCCAAGGACATCATCGACTTGATGCTGGCCGTGCGGACCCTCGACGAGGCGGACGCGCTCGCCGAACGGCTCGCCCGGGCCGGGTTCCCCCGCCGGCCGGGGGAGTGGGTGGACAACGCGCGTGGCCTGCCCGGGCAGACCTGGCCGAAACGGCTGCACGGCACCGCCGACCCGGGCCGTCCGGTCCATCTCCATGTGCGGGTGACCGGGTCGCCGGGGTGGCGGTTCGCGCTGCTCATGCGGGATCACCTGCGGGCGGTGCCGGCGGCGCGGGAGGAGTACGCGGCCGCGAAGGGGCGGTGGGCCGCGGAGCATGCCGACCGCGACACCTACAGCGAGGCCAAGGAGCCGTGGTTCGACGCGGAGGCGCGGGCCGCGGACGACTGGGCCGAGGCGACCGGCTGGCGGCCGGGAGCGGCATAAGGCGTTCGCCTTTCCCGGGGCAGGAACGAAGAAGGGCGCTCGCGGCGGCCGGTCAGCGCTCAGCGCGACCACCGCGGGTGCGCGCGCCGGGTGTGCCGGGGCGCATCGACCGCGGGCCGGTCGGACAGACCGTGTGGTGGCCTGTCAGCGAACCGGTCGGCCGCCACGAGCGGCCTACCCGAACAGGCTAGGCGCTGCGCGCAACCGCGAACAATGGCGTACGCCGGAGCGGAATGTGCACCCTCCGCACGCCGTCGGCGGAAACTTGTCATACCCCCGACGTACCGTGGTCGTCATGGCGTTCGACATCCCATTGCTCGACGGCCGCTTCGAGGTCATCAGTGAGTTTCAGCCTGCCGGTGACCAGCCGGCGGCCATCGACGAGCTGGAGCGCCGGGTGCGCCAGGGCGACCGCCACACGGTGCTGCTCGGCGCGACCGGCACCGGCAAGAGTGCCACCACCGCGTGGCTCATCGAGCGGCTGCAGCGCCCCGCGCTCGTGCTCGCGCCCAACAAGACCCTGTGCGCGCAGCTCGCCAAGGAGTTCCGCGAGCTGCTGCCCAACAACGCGGTCGAATACTTCGTCAGTTACTACGACTATTACCAGCCCGAGGCCTACATCGCTCAGACCGACACCTACATCGAGAAGGACTCGTCGGTCAACGAGGAGGTCGAGCGGCTGCGGCACTCGACCACCATGTCGCTCCTGACCCGCCGCGACGTGATCGTGGTGGCCACGGTGAGCGCGATCTACGGCCTCGGCACCCCGCAGGAATACGTGGAGACGGCGGTCAAGCTCAAGGTCGGTGAGGAGACCGACCGCGACAAGCTGCTGCGCCGCCTGGTCGACATCCAATACTCCCGCAACGACATGGCCTTCCAGCGCGGCACGTTCCGGGTCCGGGGCGACACGCTGGAGATCATCCCGGCGTACGAGGAGCTGGCCATCCGCGTCGAGCTGTTCGGCGACGAGGTGGAGAAGCTGTATTACCTGCACCCGCTCACCGGTGACGTGGTCCGCGAGGTCGACGAGCTGATCATCTTCCCGGCCACGCACTACGTGGCCGGCGCCGAGCGGATGGAGCGGGCGATCCGCGGCATCGAGGCCGAGCTGGAGGAGCGGCTGGCCGAGCTCGACCGGCAGGGCAAGCTGCTCGAGGCCCAGCGGCTGCGGATGCGCACCGCCTACGACCTCGAAATGATGCGGCAGGTCGGCTTCTGCAACGGCATCGAAAACTATTCGATGCACATGGACGGCCGCAGCCCCGGCGAGCCGGCCTACACCCTGCTGGATTACTTCCCCGACGACTTCGTCACGGTCATCGACGAGTCGCACCAGACGATCCCGCAGATCGGCGGGATGTATGAGGGAGACGCCTCCCGCAAGCGCATCCTCATCGAGCACGGCTTCCGGCTGCCCAGCGCGGCCGACAACCGGCCGCTGCGGTTCGACGAGTTCCTCGAGCGGGTCGGCCAGATGGTCTTCCTGTCGGCCACCCCCGGCCCGTGGGAGATGCAGCAGGCCCAGGGCGAGTTCGTCGAGCAGGTCATCCGGCCGACCGGCCTGGTCGACCCGCAGGTGGTGGTCAAGCCGACCAAGGGTCAGATCGACGACCTGATGCACGAGATCCGGCTGCGCACCGAGCGCAACGAGCGGGTCCTGGTCACCACGCTGACCAAGAAGATGTCCGAGGACCTCACCGACTACCTGCTGGAAAACGGCATCCGGGTGCGTTACCTGCACTCCGAGGTGGACACCCTGCGCCGGGTCGAGCTGCTGAAAGAGCTGCGCAAGGGCGACTACGACGTGCTGGTCGGCATCAACCTGCTGCGCGAGGGCCTCGACCTGCCCGAGGTGTCGCTGGTCGCGATCCTCGACGCCGACAAGGAAGGGTTCCTGCGCAGCGGCCGGTCGCTGATCCAGACCATCGGCCGGGCGGCGCGAAACGTCTCCGGCGAGGTCCACATGTATGCGGACAAGATCACCCCGTCGATGCGCAACGCCATCGACGAGACCGACCGGCGGCGCGACAAGCAGATCGCGCACAACGAGGCCAACGGCATCACCCCGACGGCCCTGCGCAAGAAGATCCACGACATCCTCGACGACATCTACCGCGAGGCCGAGGACACCGACGCGGCCGTCGGGTCGATGGTCGGCGGCGGCGGCCGGCAGATGTCCCGCGGCAAGGCGCCGGTCCCCGAGACCAGGTCGAAGGCGCGCGCCTCGAACGGCACCGCCCGCGAGGGCATGGCCCGCGCCGAGCTGGCCCAGCTCATCCAGGACCTCAACGACCAGATGCTGGCGGCGGCCCGCGAGCTGCAGTTCGAGCTGGCGGCCCGCATCCGCGACGAGATGTCCGAGCTGAAGAAGGAACTGCGCGGCATGGACATGGCAGGCGTGAAATAGGGCGTGACGTTCGCGCTGCGCCTGCGAGAGAGACGTGATGTGCGTCAGGCTCGGTGGCTCGCAGTCGGGCGCTCAGTGGCCGGACGGCGTCATCCTGGCCGGCGCCTGGTCGAGGGGTGTGGGGTGCGGTCGCCGGGGGTGGGGCGTGAATGAAAGCCGGCGCGGAGCGCTGGAATGAACGCGAAGGAACTGAGCTAGCCTCCTAGGATGCGGGCGGCTACTGTGCGCGATCACACGCGTGATCAGGAGTAACGGACTTGGCGGTATAGCTGTGCATCGCCGAGGAGGCGTTACTGTTGGGTCAGGTACATGTCCGGTGGGCAGGTCCTGGCGTGAGAGCCGGGGCACGCTTTTCCGGGGTGCCCTGCCGTTCCGTCTCAGCATGAGACAGAATGGCTGCCGTAGGAGGGGAGTATTCCCTCGCACCGGTCTCGTCAGCACGGAAGGCCTGTTCGCTGAGGCCGTCCCGGGGCCGGTGGTCGCCTGCAGGCGGCGGAAGAGACCTCCGACAGAGCACGCCGCTGTGCCCGCCCGCTCTCGGGCGGTCACGGTGCCGAACCGTGTCTGCCGGAGGTCTCGTTGAGCTTGCCCACCTGGGTGTGGATCGTCACACTGGTCGCCCTCGTCGCCGTTCTCGCCGTTGATCTATTGATCATCGGCAGGCGGCCGCACGAGCCTTCCGTGAAGGAATCCGGCGGCTGGGTTGCTCTCTACGTCGGGCTGGCCGTCGTTTTCGGCATCGGCGTCTGGGTCACCGCCGGCGGGCAATATGCCGGCGAGTTCTATACCGGCTGGCTCACCGAGTACTCGCTGAGCGTCGACAACCTTTTCGTCTTCGTCATCATCATGGGCCGGTTCGCCGTGCCCCGGCACCTTCAGCAGAAGGTGCTGCTGATCGGCATCGTGCTGGCGCTGTTGATGCGCGGCCTGTTCATCGCGGCCGGCGCCGCTCTCATCTCGCAGTTCTCCTGGGTGTTCTACATTTTCGGCGCGTTCCTCGTCTACACGGCGATCAACCTGCTGAAAGAGGGCGAGAACGACGAGGAGGACTTCAAGGAGAACCTCCTCATCCGGTGGTCCAAGAAGGTCCTGCCGGTGTCGTCCTCGTTCGGCAGCGGACGCATGATGGTCGTGACCAACGCCGGCCGGCGCGTTTTCACGCCGCTGCTGATCGTCACGATCGCGATCGGCACCACCGACCTGCTGTTCGCGCTGGACTCCATTCCCGCCATCTTCGGCATCACCAAGGAGCCCTACCTGGTCTTCACGGCGAACATTTTCGCCCTGATGGGCCTGCGCCAGCTCTATTTCCTACTCGGTGGCCTGCTGGAACGCCTGGTGTTCCTGAATTACGGCCTGGCCGCCGTGCTCGCTTTCATCGGCGTGAAGCTTTTCCTCGAGGCGCTGCACACCAACAGCCTGCCGTTCATCAACGGCGGTGAGGGCGTGCACTGGGCGCCGGAGATCCCGATCTGGCTGTCTCTGCTGGTCATCATCGGCACGCTCGGCGTCGCCACGGTTGCCAGCCTCGCCAAATCCGCCCGGGACAAGAAGCGCGAGTTACCCAAGGCGGAAAGCGCGCGCCACGCCTGAGAATGCACACAGCCCGATGGTCGCGGCAGAATGCCGGACCACCGGGCTGATTGCGTTTGCGGCAGCCGCCGGAGGCGGGGTTCGCGGTCGTGCGGTTGGGGGCCGGTGAGGCGTACCCCTTATTGGTGCTTGCGCCGTGCCGCCTGCCGGCCCCGGGTCTGCTGGTCGAGGATGACCTTGCGGATCCGGACCGCCGCGGGGGTGACCTCGACGCATTCGTCCTCGCGGCAGAACTCGAGGGCCTGCTCCAGCGACAGCTTGCGCGGCGGGATCACCTTTTCGGTGTTGTCGGCGCTCGCCGCGCGCATGTTGGTGAGCTTCTTCTCCTTGGTGATGTTGACGTCCATGTCGTCCTCGCGAGAGTTCTCGCCGACGATCATGCCCTCGTACACCTCGGTGGTCGGCTCGACGAACAGCGAACCGCGTTCCTGGATGTTGATCATCGCGAACGGGGTGACCGCGCCGGCCCGGTCGGCGACGAGTGAACCGTTGCTGCGGGTGCGCAGCTCGCCGAACCAGGGCTCGTAGTCCTCGAACAGGTGGTGCAGGATGCCGGTGCCGCGGGTCTCGGTGAGGAACTCGGTGCGGAAGCCGATCAGGCCGCGCGCCGGGACCAGCCATTCCATCCGCAGCCATCCGGTGCCGTGGTTGATCAGCTCTTCCATCCGGCCCTTGCGGGTGGACAGCAGCGTGGTGATGGCGCCCATGTACTCGTCGGGGGCGTCGATGGTCAGCCGTTCTACCGGCTCGTGCAGCTTGCCGTCGATGGTCCTGGTGACCACCTGCGGCTTGCCGACCGTCAGCTCGTAGGACTCGCGGCGCATCTGCTCGACCAGGATGGCCAGGGCGAGCTCGCCGCGGCCTTGGACCTCCCAGGCGTCGGGGCGCTCGGTCGGCAGCACGCGCAGCGACACGTTGCCGATCAGCTCGCGATCGAGGCGGTCCTTGACCATCCGGGCGGTCACCTTGGCCCCCTTGACCTTGCCGACCAGCGGCGAGGTGTTGGTGCCCAGGGTCATCGAGATGGCCGGCTCGTCGACCGTGATCAGCGGCAGCGGGATCGGGTTCTCCGCGTCCGCCAGGGTCTCACCGATCATGATCTCGGCGATGCCGGCGACGGCCATGATGTCGCCGGGGCCGGCGCTCTCGGCGGGCTTGCGCTCGAGGCCCTCGGTGATCAGCAGCTCGGAGATGCGGACGTTGCTGATCGTGCCGTCGGTCTTGCACCAGGCGACGGTCTGACCCTTGCGGATCGTGCCCTCGTGCACCCGGCAGAGCGCGAGCCGGCCGAGGAAGTTGGACGCGTCGAGGTTGACCACGTGGGCCTGGAGCGGGGCGCCCTCGGTGTAGGTCGGGGCCGGGATCGTCTCGAGGATCGTCTTGAACAGGACCGACAGGTCGGTCGCGTCCTCCGGGACGGTGCCGTCCTTGGGCTGGGTCAGCGAGGCGATGCCGTCGCGGGCGCACGCGTAGACGATCGGGAACTCGATCTGGTGCTCGTCGGCGTCGAGGTCGAGGAAGAGCTCGTACGTCTCGTCGACGACCTCCTTGATCCGCGCGTCGGGGCGGTCGACCTTGTTGATGATCAGGATGATCGGCAGCCTCGCGTGCAGCGCCTTGCGCAGCACGAAACGGGTCTGCGGGAGCGGGCCCTCGGACGCGTCGACCAGCAGCGCGACGCCGTCGACCATGGTGAGGCCGCGCTCGACCTCACCGCCGAAGTCGGCGTGGCCGGGGGTGTCGATGATGTTGATGGTGACGGCATCACCCTCGGCGGGCTGGTAGCTGATCGCGGTGTTCTTGGCGAGAATGGTGATGCCCTTTTCCCGCTCCAGGTCCATGGAGTCCATGGCGCGGTCGGCCATCTCGCCACGCGCGTGGGACTGGCTCCCCTGGCGCAGCATGGCGTCGACCAGGGTGGTTTTGCCATGGTCGACGTGAGCGATGATGGCGACGTTGCGTAGGTCGGTGCGGGTCTGCATAGACCTATTGTCCCCGGTCTTGGTTGCCGGGGCGGGTCCGGGGTGTAGCCGGGAAACCTCGTGTGTTTTGTCCGGATCCGCGGGCAGCGGATCTTCGGTGGTGACTGTTACCGTTCGCTTCCGACGGCTCACGGGGAGGTTGTTCGTCGATGGCTAACCGCATGAAAGTGCTGGTGGCGTTGATCGCTTTGGTGGTTGCGGCCGGCTGCGGGCTGACCGGCAAGGACGACACGCCGGCGGCCGCGCCGCTCGCGCCGTCCACCGAGCCGACTTTCGATCTGGCCACCGAGTCGCCCTCGCCGGAGCCGACGACCGAGTCACCGTCGCCGAAACCGTCGAGGACAACGCCCAAGACCGCTGAGGCCACCCTGCCGGCGTTCTGGAGCCAGCTGCCGGCCTGCGCGCACTACGACAAGACCAAAGCGGTGTCCAAGAGCAAGGTGAAGGCGGCGCTGAAGTCGGCGGCCGCGCGCACCTACTGGAACTCCGAGGCGCCCCAGCTGAAGCTCAACTATCCGCTGGTCAAGGCGGTGGCCTGGCAGGAGAGCGGCTGGCAGAGCAACATCCACAACTGTGACGGTGGCGCCGGGGTGATGCAGGTCATGCCGGCCACGACCGACTTCATCAACCAGCGGTTCGGCCTGACCTACGACGCGTCGAAGTTCGCCGACAACACCTACCTGGGGGCGAACTATCTCGCCTGGATGACCAAGTGGGTGGGCGACAAATACTTCAAGAGCGCCAACTACAGCCTGAGCGCGAGCAAGTGCAAGACGCACACCTCGTGGTGCCTGCTCAACGTGGTGATCTCCGGCTACAACGCCGGTCAGGGCGGCATCGAGGCGGCGGCGACGAGCAAGACCCTGCCCAACCCGGAGTACGTTGCCGCGGTGCGCTCGCTGATGACCCGGTGCCAGTGCGATAGCTTCTGAGGTCGCGAGTTACACTTTTGGTGTGCTCCCGGGGTCTGTATTAGGATCCTCGGGTTAGTCGTGTGTTGATGATGCTGGCGAGCTGCGTTCTCATAGCTTGCAGCTCACCCTAAGGAGCCTTACGCAATGCCGCCCAAGAAAAAGACCCATGAGGTAACCCTCGCGCTTGAGGCGGGTAACGCCGCGATGGTCGACCTCGGCAAGATGCTTGGTCCGACCGGGGCCAACATGCGTGCCGTGAAGGTGGAGTACGACGAGGCCACCTCGAAGAACCGGGGCGAGATCATCCCGGTCGTCGTCTCCGTCTACGAGGACCGCAGTCACACGCTGGTCTACAAGACGCCGCCGACCAGCTTCCTGATCCGCAAGGCTCTGGGGATCCAGTCCGGTGCGTCGAACCCGCTGACCCAGACGGTCGGCACGCTGAGTGCCACCCAGGTCAAGGAGATCGCCGAGCGCAAGCTCCCCGACCTCAACGCGAACGACGTGGCCGCCGCGGTCCAGATCGTCGCCGGCACCGCCCGCTCGATGGGTGTGAAGGTCGCGCAGTAGCTTTGGTGAAAGCCCCCGGGGAGACATCCCCGGGGGCTTTTTTTATGCCTTGCCGACTATGTCGTCGATCAAGCCGTATTCGACTGCCTCCTGGACGCTGAGGGTGCGGCCCGCGGCCAGGTCGTCCTCGACCCGGCTGCGCGACTGGCCGGTCACCTCGACCAGGCGCAGCACGATCTCCTCGAGCTCGCGCAGGTGCTGGCCGGCGGCCCGGGTCACCTCGTCGGCGGTGCCGGTCACCCCGGCGGCGCGCGGCTCGGTCAGCCGGAACCGGGCGTGCCGGTAGGCCGAGCGCTTGTCGGCGGCGGCGAGCACCGCCACGACGGCGCCGCCGGCCTGGGACGTGACCAGGGCGTGCACCGGGGCGGTCATCGTGTCGATCACGTCGATGACGGTCAGCGCGGCGCCCAGCTCGCCGCCGTCGCTGGCCACGTGCAGCTGGACCGGGGCCGGGCCGGCCGCGTCCAGGGTGAGCAGGGCGGCCGAGATGCCGGTGGCGGCCTCGTGGGTGAGCTGACCGCGGATCATGACGATCCGCTGGTCGAAGAGGCGCTCCTCGAGCCAGCCGGGGACGCCGGCGCCGGGGGCGGGGTTCGGCGGCGGCCAGGCGTCGGGGTTGTGGTGCGGGGGCTGGCCCCAGCGCATCATCGGATCGTGTCGCAGGTTCACCGGGGCCTCCTGGCTTCCGCTTTCGACCAGCGTATCCAGGGCAGACCCGGCCGGGCCGAAAAGGCAGCCGTAGCGGCGCTGTAACCGAAACGGTTTAGGGTCCGGGGCATGTCAGGTCCACGCCGCCGGTCGATCCTGATCTCGCGGCTGGCCGGGCGCCCCCTGGGCAGCCCGCATGCCGCCATCCTCGACGAGCTGCGCGGCATCATCCTCGACGGGGAGGTGCCGCCCGGCTCGGCGATCCCGGTCGACGCGGTGGCGGCCGCGTTCGGGGTGAGCCGCATCCCGGTGCGCGAGGCGCTGATGACGCTGATCGGGGAGGGGCTCGTCGACCACCGGCCGAACGGCGGCTACCGGGTGGCGACCATGACGGCGGCCGAGTTCACCGAGATCTACCTGGTGCGGGAGGCGCTCGAGACGGCCGCGCTGCGGTCCGCCGTCGAGCTGGCCACCGAGGACGACGACCGGCTGGCGCGCGCCGTGCACGGTGCGCTCGACGCGGCCGTCGTCGCGTACGACGGGCGGCTCTACCACCGGGAGAGCCGCCGCTTCCATCTGGCGCTGCTGCGGCCGTGCCGGATGCGGCGGCTGCTGCACATGCTCGACGCCGCCTGGAACATGACCGAGCCGCTGCAGCCGATGACCCACCTGGACAGCGCGGATCGGGTGCTGCTGCACGCCGATCACGCCGGCATGCTGGCGGCGTTCTGCGCCCGCGACGCCGAGGCGCTCACCGGCGTGTTCGCCGAGCACCACCATCGGTTGCAGGCCGCGATCGGCGCGCTCCCGCACGACACCGGGCTGTTCTCGCCCGGCGACGGCGGTGAAGGCTAGGCCGGTTCCGGCACGGTGTCGGGGTCGGGTCCGTCCGGCGCACGGTCGGGGGCGGGCTCGATCGGCGCCGGGGGCAGCGTGTCCGGAGTGTCCGGGGAGAGTTCGCCCGGGTCGTCGGGGATCGGCGCTCCGGGGTCGAGCGGCGGGTAGCGGTCCGGCATCTCTCGTCCTTCCCGTGACGGTTGGGGTCGGACGTGGGATACCCCGCTGCGCGAATCATGAACCCGGACTCGTCACAAAAAGGGCAGAAGGGTCATGTGTCGAACTCGCCGTCCTTCACTCCCGCGACGAACGCCTGCACCTCGGACGGCGTGAAGAACAGGATCGGGCCCTCCGGCTCGCGGGAGTCGCGCACCGCCCAGCCGCCGTCGGGCAGCAGGGCGACCTCGACGCGGCTCCCGTCACCGCCGTTGCCGTCGGCCGTCCGCCACTTCGCCGATCCCCGGTCGAACTGTTCCTGGTATCCCTTGGTGGTCACCGCCCCATTGTCGCCCACATCGTCCGATGCGGACCTCAGGGTCGCCGGAACGAGGCCAGCAACCCGGTGTACGCCTTGGCCGGCGGTGGGGCGTACTCGCCGCGCTTGGACGTGCCCACCCCCAGTGTGACCAGGGATTGGACCAGCAACGTCGCGGCCGCCACCCCGTCGATGACCGGGACACCGAGCTCGGCCGTGGCGGCCGCGCACAGATCGGCCATGCCGGCGCAGCCCAGCACGATCACGTCCGAGCCGTCCCGGTCGAGGGCGAGGCGGGCCAGCGCCACCACCCGCTTGAGCACGGTGGGATCGCTTTCCAGGGCGAGCACCGGGATGTCGCAGGCGTGGACGCCGCGGCAGGCGCCGGGCGGCGCGTACCGGGCGGCCAGGTCCCACGCCCGGCCGCGGGTGCGGTCCAGTGTGGTCACCACGCTGAAACCGCGCCCGACCAGCATCGCCGCGTGCATGGCGGCCTCCGCGATGCCGACCACCGGCCCGCTCGCCAGCTCCCGGGCCGCGTCCAGGCCGGGATCGCCGAAACAGGCCAGCACGTAGCCGTCGACGCCGTCCCGCTCGCCCTCGGCGATCGCCGCGAGCAGCCCGGGCACGGACAGCGCCTCGTCGTAGTGGCTTTCGATCGATGCCGGACCCATCGCCGGCGTGACCGCGTCCAGGGTCACGCCCGGGCCGATCACGGCCCGGGCGCTCGCCTCGATCAGTGCGGTCATCGACTCCGTGGTGTTGGGGTTGATGACCCGGATGCGCATCAGACGACCCGGCTCAGTTCCTTGACCTTCATGGCCGGCACCAGGGCGAGGTAGACGATCAGGCCGAGGCCCATGCCGATGAACCAGCTGTACTGGGCCAGGGTGTGCATGTGCGGGCCACCGGTCCAGAGCACCGGGATCATCGCGACGACCGCGCCGACCGCGGTGGCGATGACGGCCGCCGGGTTGACGCCCTTGGTGTACCAGTAGCGGCCCTCCGGGGCCATCGTGAACATCTCGTCGACCACGACCTTCTGCTTGCGCACGATGTAGTAGTCGGCGATCAGCACCCCGAACAGCGGGCCGATGAAGGCGCCCAGCGTCTCGAGCGTGTAGTGGATGACGTCCGGGTTGTTGTAGAGGTTCCACGGGGTGATCAGCACCGAGCCGACCGCGGCGATCATGCCGCCGGCCCGCCAGCTGATCCGCTGCGGCGACACGTTCGAGAAGTCGAACGCCGGCGAGATGAAATTCGCCACGATGTTGATGCCGATGGTGGCGATCGTGAAGGTCAGCGCGCCGAGGACGATCGCGAAGGTGCTGTCGATCCGCGCCACCGTGGAGACCGGGTCGGTGATCAGCTCGCCGAAGACCGGGACGGTCAGCGAGGCGGTCACCACGACCAGGATCGAGAACATCAGGAAGTTCAGCGGCAGCCCGAGCAGGTTGCCGGTCTTGACCGCCTTGAACGACTTGCCGTAACGGGAGAAGTCGCCGAAATTCAGCATCGGCCCGGAGAAGTACGACACCACCAGCGCGATCGCCCCGAGCATGATCGGGAACGCGTCCCACCCGTGGTACTTCACGTCGCCCAGGTTCAGGTTGATCGCGCCCCAGCCGGCCTTGTAGATCAGGTAACCGGCGAGCACGAACATCACGACGTAGACGGCCGGCCCGCAGAAGTCGATGAACTTGCGGATCGTCTCCATGCCGGTCCAGAACACCGCCGCCTGCAGGACCCAGAGCAGCGCGTACGTGCACCAGCCGAGCGTCGGCAACCCGAGGAACCCGTGCTGGTTCACATCCGCGTAAGGCATCAGTGAGGGCCACAACTTCAACACCACGACATCAAGAGCAGCCGAGGCCAGGTACGTCTGGATGCCGTACCAGGCCACCGCGATCGCACCCCGGATGATCGCCGGCACGTTCGCCCCGAGCACCCCGAACGCCGACCGGTTGATCACCGGGTAGGGCACCCCGGTCTGCTGCGACGGCTTGGCGACCAGATTGCAGAAGAAGTAGACGATCGTGATGCCCACGACCAGCGAGACGAGCACCTGCCAGCTGGACAGGCCCAGAGCGAACAGGCTGCCCGCCGTGACGTAACCGCCGACGCTGTGCACATCGGACATCCAGAACGCGAAGATGTTGTAGGAACCCCAGTGCTGATCCCGCAGGGGGGCCAGGTCCTCGTTGGTGAGCCGGGGGTCATATTCCGGCTTGATGACGCCGCTACCGACCGGCATGCCGGCGGCTTCGACCAGGTCACGTGGCGTGCTCGAGGTGATGTCGGCCATGCAGCACACGCTAGGAATTCATCGTTTCGCAACGATGTGCGGAACTGTATATCTTTCAGCTCTGCCTCACCTGCTGTCGCGTCGTAGTCCTGCGCGCCATGCTTCGCGTATGCGACGGCGCCACGCTCCGGGCGCTCCTGATGGCGCCGGTGGTGATGTCTGCATCCGGACCCCGCCGCAGGCACGGACGGTGAGCCCGACACCGTCGGCTCCGGGCCGTAGATCTTTCCTGGCACATTCGGAGGACGACACCAATCCTACCGAAAATCTACCGGCCCGCTCGAAAGAGTTCGGGGAGGCGGGAAAGTTGCGTGAATAGAATTCACGCATTTTTGATCTTCAATTCGCGAGGTCGAGACGATTACGTCAGCCGAGGTGGTGGGGAAGTAGGTTTTGATAGAGCATGATGTCAGATGGAGACGGATGATATGACGTCACGGAGAAAGGTGGCGCCACCGTGGATCAGTCCCATGCCGACATCGAGACCCAACTAGTCGACATTCAGGACATGCCACTCGGGAAGCTGCGTGAGACTGACCGGGCGCAGCTCGCACCCTATCTGGAGGCGCTCCTGCAGCAGGTGATGCGTCCGCGCTACAACCTGGGCTCAGGCCCGCCCGGCCGGGTCGACTAGCAAGGCCCACCGTTTGCGGCCTGCTCCGTCACCGGCAGCGTGACGGCACCCGGGCGAAGATCCTCGCCCGGCAAACCGGCGCCGCCGCGGCAACCATCCGCAGAAAGAATCCCCGAGGATCGGTCACGTCGGGCCCGCCGTCCACGCCCCTGAGCCCGGGCAGACCGACTCCGGCCCGCCCCGTCGCGTGAGGCGGGCCCGAGTGCTGTCCGGTGCGACAGCGTGAGTCAGATCGGCATCGGGTCGATGTCGCAGTCGGCCCGGATATGCCGGCTCGCATTCACGGTGGCCGGGTGACCGGGCCCCAACTTGCCGCGGTACTTCGCGACGACATCCTGGTGCTGCGCGTCAGCCTCACCGACTCGGCCCAGCGCCCGCAGGTCGAGCGTGAGATTGGCCCGCACTGCCAGGGTCGACGGGTGGTTGTCTCCGAAGACCCGCTGGGCGCGGTCCAGGGTGTCGGAGTCGAGTTCGAACGCGATCTGATATTCACCCATCGCGTAATGGTCGCTGGCCAGATTGGTGGCAGCGGTGATCGACAGCGGGTGATCCGGCCCGACCGCCTCGCGGAGGCCGTCGACCGCCTCGTGGTCGTAGTTCTTGGCCTCGACCGGGTTGCCGAACAGGCGCAGGGTGATGGCTTGGTTGGTGCGCGCGGACAGGGCGAACGGGTGCTTGCGACTGAAGAGGGTCTCGTAGATCTTCAGGGTGCGGTCGCCGAGCTCCTTGGCGCTGGTGAGGTTGCCGTTCTGTCGCAGGTCGACCGCAAGGTTCATCGCGGAGGCGACAGTGTCGGGGTAACGCTCCCCGTAGCGCTCACGGAATCGACTCTCGATCTCTCGGCTCAGGTCGAGCGCGCCGGCGTGGTCACCCGCCTTACGACGGGCCACCGCCAGATTGCGCCCGGCGCGGGTGGTGGCGGGGTTGTAGTCGCCGAACCGGAGCCGGTGGCGTGCGAATACGTTCTCCTGAACGCGGCACGCCTCGGTGTACTCGCCGCACTCGCGCTGATCGATGGTGAGGTCGTTGTGCGTGTGCAGCGTCTCGAAGTCGTCGGCACCGAGGATCTCGGTGCGGAGCTGCAACGTCTCCTTGTCGTTCTCCCAAGCCTCGCGAAATTCTCCCGCGAGGCGCAGGCTCACACCCAATTGGTGGGCCGCGTACAGTGTTTTCGGGTCTTCGGGATTGAGTGAACGCCGAGCCTCGGCCAGCGCCTTGCGAACCATCTGCGTCGCCTCGGCGAACCGGCCCGCCGTGTGCAGGTCGCGTGCCACCTGCAGTTGCGCGTCGATCAGGTCTTCGTCGCCGGACTCAAAATTCTCCTCGTAGACCCGGAGCGTCGTCTCGCCGATCGCCCGAGCCTCTTCGAATTTGCCATTCACCCAGAGGATGTATCCGTAGTACTTCGCAACCTTGAGAGTCTCCGGCGATGTGGGCCCGAGGTTGTTCTGCCAGGCGTGGTAAACCTGATCGGCCAGACGCTCGCAGCCCTCGTGATCGCCCCATCGGTAGAGGTATTTGACGATGTCGAAAACCAGGCCCCGCACCCACGGGTTCCCGCAGGTCACGGCACCTGATGCCAGCACATGGGAGATCAGGTCCCGGTAACGGTCCCAGTGAGCCACGTTGTCCGGCTCACGCGGGTCCGCAGCGGCGAGCAACTGGTGCCCACGGTGGCGTACGTCCCTCTGCCGTTCCGGTTCGACGCCGTCGCGGACGACGGCCTGTACCAGGCGATGCAGTTCGAGGGTGCCACCGGTGCGGTAGTTGATGCGGGCCAGCGAGTACCTCTGGATGTCGCGGAAAGCCTTGTTCAACTTGATCGGGTCACGCAGGGCCTTTTCGAACTCGTCGTCTTCCTCCTCCGGACGGGCGCCGGTCGCTCCGGGGTTCGAGAACAGCGTGCGGATGATCGGTTCCGGCGCGAAGAAGGAGCAGATCTCCAGTAGCCGCATCGCGGCCGGACTGGTCGTCCTCAGCCGCTCCAGCGACATCGTCCAGGCGGCCGCCACCGACGAGTCGTAACCCGGCGAGGCGGTAGCGCCGAGCAACTCGACGCGGCTCTTCAGGATCTGCAGGTATTCGGTGGCGCTCATGCCCGTGGCGATCAGCCAGGCCGAAGCCTGCTCGATCGCGAGCGGAAGATCACCGAGCGCTTCGGCCAGGTGCTCCGCGTCCTCATCGGTGATGGCCGGGTCGCGGCGGCGCAGCAAATGCACGCTCTCGGCGCGGTCGAAGACGTGAACCTCGAGCGTATTGGCGTGATAGGACCAATCTTTGTTCCGGGAGGTGACGAGGACTTTTCCGCGGCCGCCGGTCGGCACGACGCTCTGGACGGCCTCCAGATCTTCGGCATTGTCGAAAATCAGGAGCCAATTGCCGTACGGGCGCCCGACTCGAAGCGCTTCCCGCACGGCCGGAACCGCCGCATTGGCCTCCGGTCCGACGGGAAGATCGAGATGGCGCGCCAAGTCTGTCAGCGAGGCAAGGATCTGCTGTTGCTGCTCTGCTCCGATCCACCAGACCACGTCGTATTCATGCTGATATCGATAGACATATTCGATGGCCAGCTGCGATTTGCCGACGCCGCCCATTCCATATATCGCCTCCGGCAGCACCGCAGTGAAATAGTCCGGTGTGCGCAAACGCGCAGCCAGATCATTGAGCAGCGCTTCGCGGCCGGTGAAGTGGGTGTTCCGGGGAGGCACATTTCCCCACACCGACGGTATGCCGGGTGGCGAGTGGGGGCCGCCCGGGCTCGATGCCTCATCCGCGCGGAGGTCGCGGGGGAGGTCGGCCGTCATTGGGGATGAGGCTTGTGTTTCGCGCACAGTGCCCGAGTTTGCCATATTATCAGCCACCTCTACGCCAGCTCCCGGAGCGTTCGTGTGTACGTCGGTGCTGCCCGCACGGTTGAACGCGGCAGCTTGGCGCCCGCTATATATCGGATTCCAGGAAACGTCTGACTCTTCGACCCCCAGGTGGGTCGCCACCTGATCCCGCCAACGGGTGAGGCCCGCGCGCCACTTGCTGTTACCCACGGACTCGGTCAGCCGGTCGGCCATCGCCAGCAGGGTCCAGAAATTCCGAGGATGCGCGAAAGAAGCCAGGACGTCGTCAAACGCCGCTTGTGGCGACGCCGGCACCGCGCCGGCATACGCTTGGACGTCGGGGTGGGACGCCGCGATCTCGGTCATGCTCACGGGCGGAGCCTCGGTCAGGATACTCACGAGGGCGGACTCGGATTTCGCGGGTAGAAGATCGCGAACTGTCAGTTGTTCCAGTATGCGTACGGCCGGCTCGACGTGTGCCGTTTCGGCCGGCATAGCCTCCAGCGACTCAAGAACGGCCCCGAGGCCTTCCGGCCGGTTGAGCGCCCGTGTGAACGCCGCCTGGAGATGCGCGGCCGGGTCGCTGCTGTCAACGCCGACGAGGTCGACCGCAACCTTGGTGCGCAACACGCTGAGGAAGCTGCGCCGGTTGGACAGGCTGTCCCAGAACGGGCTCCTGATGAGGTTTTGCGCGGCGTCCTGACAGCGGAGGTCGGTGTGTGCGGCCCTCTCGTCCCCGAGCTGCTCCGGGATCGCGGGCCTGTTGCCGTTCCCGCTCGATCCGGCGGACGGGAACGGGTGACAAGCGGCCAGCATCGATCGCGCATAAGCTGCGGCGGCGAGAGATGAATAGGCATGCCAGACGTCATTTTTCCCGGCGTCGTCACAATAGTCGGAAACACCGCGAACCATGAACCAGTGTTTGCCGAAAGTGGCGGCGCTGGCGGCTATTCCGGATGCCTCCATCTCGACCGCAAGAATGCCGTACTGCTCAGCAATCTCGTCGCGCCGGATCTCGTCACGAAGCAGTATGTCACCGCTCCCGATAGATCCATAATGAACCTTCGGAAAATGTGCGTCGTGGCCGCTCAGATTTCGGGCCGGATGGCGCACTCGCTCGCCGTTCCGATGTAGCACATCGTTCTTGGGGCGCGCGAAGTTCGCCATTTCGGGACGTGATTCCACATCGAGCCACCGGCGCCATCGCGGGCGGCCGCGGAACTCGTCGGCGCGGAGTTCCATGACCGCCCGCGTCATTACCTCCGACATGCCCTCGACGTGGCGGCGCAGGCTGATATTTCCGTTGACCTGCCGCACGTGCGTGAGATCGACTACGCCGGCCGTAGCGACGACGATGTCACCGAGACGGACATGCCGGGATGGATCATTCACCGTCGGCACGCCGCCGGCGATCCCGACCAGGACGACACATTGGACGTGCGGGAAGCTGCGCATCAGGTTGGTGCAGATGGCGGCCGCGTTGCGGGTGCTGTCTTTGGGCATGGTCGTCAGCACGACGGTGTG
Source organism: Actinoplanes sp. NPDC026619 (assembly GCF_040638295.1). NCBI lineage: Bacteria > Bacillati > Actinomycetota > Actinomycetes > Micromonosporales > Micromonosporaceae > Actinoplanes > Actinoplanes sp. NPDC026619. Next base: position 877,827 of record NZ_JBEZYA010000001.1, on the reverse strand, counting down.
TGCCAGAGCGGGCTCACTGCTGGGCAGCTCGCCGATGTGATAATGGTTCGGGTCGTCTGGAATCGGAGGTAGCGGTTTGACGTGGTCGATCAGCTCCTGCATCGCGAGACCTTCGATCCACAGCGCAGCGACGATGCCGATCGTGACCGCGGAAAATGGCGGCTCCTCGGTGCCGCCGTCGGTCGATCTCGTCCCCTGCGCCATCAATTCTCCATTGACCAAGATCGCTGCATGAGCGGTCCTACTAGCTAGGCCCACAGTAGCGAAGCATTCCGCCGGCGCGCCTCTTGCGGGCACGGCAAATTGGTCGACAATTGAGATCCGCTCGGACGATCGACAAGGACAGGAGCTGCGTATGACCTCGGTCGACAACAGATCCGCACCGGTCGCACACCGGCTTTCCCGCGAGTGCCTGGCTGACCTTGCCGCCGGTGGCGCCGCCCCGGCGACGATCCAGTTCCTCGCCGAGACCCAGGCGAGCCGCCGCATCCTGCTCCTGTTGAAGCTGGCCGACCTGGCGCCCGCACGCCTCGACCCGCTACCGCCGGTCGACGACGCTTGGCAGGCGCTGGAACGCGCACAGAGCGGGGACCCGCAAGCCTTCCGGTCGGTGGTCATGGATCCGCAGATCGGCAATTGGGCCGCGTACGTGGTCCGCATGCATCTTGCGGGGACGAGCCAGGATCCGCCGTGGGTCACCTTCGGCCAGCTGCATGCGGTGGCCCTGGTGGCCGCGAGCCGGGCGGGCCGGACGTGGCGCACCCGGGTGCCTCTGCGCGACGGCCACGCGACTCTGCCCGGCCTCGGACAAGCACGGTTCGACGGCGCGCGGCGATGGGAGTTCGCCGATGCCGAGACCGCTGCCGGGCAGATCCGGATCCGCCGTCGGAATACGACGGTCACGGTGCCCGGCGATCCCCGGAACGACGTGCCGGGCTGGCGGGGCCTGCGCACCTTGACCGCAGGCCACGACCCGGTGCTTCAGGTCTCGATGCAGGATCTGGACCCGTTTCGCAACCTGGCCGACCCGATCGGACCCGAAAGGTTGACGGACGACGAGGTGGCTCATTGGCAAAGCATGCTGGATCAAGCCTGGGACCTGCTGTGCCGCGACGATTCGGCAACTGCCCGGGCACTGGCGATGACCGTCTCCTCCCTCACTCCGCTGGCCCGGGCCGACCACGTGGACGAGTACGAGATCCGCAGCGCCTCCTCAGGCGAGGCGTTCGGTGCCATGGTGCTTTCCAGCCCGCACGATTCCGTCGATCTCGCCGCCACTCTCGTGCACGAATATCAGCACATCAAGCTCGGCTGCCTGATGCATCTGCTGCCCCTGCACCGGGGTGAGGGCAGGTCGAATCTGTACGCGCCCTGGCGCGACGACCCCCGTCCGCTGGGAGGTCTGCTTCAAGGTGTTTACGCGTTTCGCGGCATCGCGGCCTTCTATCGGAACCGTGCCCGGTCGGCCCGAGGCATGGACCGGCGCGCGGCCCTCTACACGTACGCCCTCACCCGCGGCCAGACCGCCGAGGGCCTCGCCGTCGCCCGGGCGTCCGGCGACCTCACAGACCTGGGCGAGGAGTTCCTCGACGGCCTCGCCGCGACCATGCGTCCCTGGTTCGACGACGAGATCCCCGCCGACATCCGTCGTCTCGCTGGCCTTGCTGCCCAGGCGCATCGGGTCACTTGGCTGCTGCGGCACCGCCATCCGGCCCCGGAGTCCGTCGCCGCCGTACGGGACGCATGGACCGCGGGCGCGCCGTTCGATGAGATTGCTACTCGTGCCGCGTCCGTGCAGCCGACGACCGTGACGCCGAAACGGTCACGCATATGGAGCACGCCCCTGCGCCAGGCGGTCAAAGCCCCGCCCCCGGCCAACACGCCCGAGACCGCGCTCATCGCCGGGGACGCGGAAGGCGCCAAAAAGGGCTTCCTGCCCCGTATCGAGTCCGATCCTGCGGACATGGTCGCCTGGGCTGGACTGGCGATGGCCTACAACGAGGCAGGTCCGGCCGGGAGCGGGTACGCCCTCGCAAGCCGACCCGACCTGATCGCCGCCGTATATCGGGAGCTCCGGGCAGGCGGCGCCGCGCCCGGACCCGACGCACTCGCCGAATGGGCGTGCCACCGAGAGTGAATCCGGCGTGGGCGACGCTCTCGGCGGAACTCCTCAATCCGCCCGAAAGTGCCCGCCCGACGGCCCTACTGGTTCACCAGCCGCGTTCGCGCCACTCGGCGAGGTGGGGGCGTTCGGCGCCCAGCGTGGAGTCCTTGCCGTGGCCCGGGTAGAACCAGGTGTCGTCGGGGAGGCGGTCGAAGAGTTTGTGTTCGACGTCGTCGATCAGGGAGCGGAATCGGTGCGCGTCCTTGTTGGTGTTGCCTACGCCGCCGGGGAACAGGGAGTCGCCGGTCCACAGGTGGGCGTGGCCGTTCGGGTCGCGGTAGAGCAGGACGATCGAGCCCGGCGTGTGGCCGACCACGTGGATCACCTCGAGTTCGCACTCGCCGACCGGCACCTTGTCGCCCTCGGTGAGGGTCTCGGTGACCACCGGGATCTCGGCCGCGTCGTCCGCGTGGGCCAGTGACCGGGCGCCGGTCGCCTCGACCACCGCGGACAGCGCCTGCCAGTGGTCGCCGTGGCGGTGGGTGGTGATCACCGCGCTCAGGCCGGCGTCGCCGATCTGTTCGAGCAGGGCCGGCGCGTCGTTGGCGGCGTCGATCAGCACCTGGTCGTCGCCGCAGCGCAGGAGGTAGGCGTTGTTGTCCATCGGGCCGACCGACACCTTGGTGACGGTCAGGTGGTCGAGGGTGCGGGTCGCGGCCGGGCGGCCGCGGCTGACGTCGCCGGTGTAGGCCATGGTCACTTCCACCTTCCGGGAGCAGGGAACTCGCCGTCCGGCGAGACGGTCAGGTCGGTGGCGTCGCCGCGGCCGCACAGCCAGGCGGCGATCGACTTGGTGGGCCCGCCGATCACCGGCGGGTCGGTGCCATCACCGGCGGGCAGGGAGCCGATGGTCAGGGCGTGCTCGATGCCGAACGGCCGCAGGATCATCGGTGGATGCTCCGGGCCGGCGCCGGCCACGATCTCGCGGAGCAGGCGCAGCGCGAACGCGTCGGACCAGTCGGCCGGTGTGTAGGCCAGGCCCAGGTCGACGTGGTGGACCTCGACCTCGCGCAGGCGCGCCCACGGGGCGCCGGCGGCCGGCATCCCGATGAACTCGATCGGGAACGTCCAGGCCTCGGCCGGCATGGCCGCGCCCGCGTCGGCGAACCGCTCGTGCGCCCGGCGGATGTCCTCGATCTGCTCGCGCAGCGGCCGGCCGGCGCCGGCTTCGATGTCGGTGTCCCGCTGACCCGGCGCGTACCCCTCGGCGGGCTTGCCGGTGCGGGCGCCGGTGAGCAGCCGGGTGAAGGCATCGGCGTTGCGTGCGACGTGGGTCAGCACGTGGCCGACCGTCCAGCCGGGCAGCAGCGACGGCTGTGCGATCACGCTCGGGTCGAGGTCCGAAGCCGTCCGGATCAGGGACTCGGTGGCCTGGTCGACGTCGGTCAGGAGAACGAGCGGATCCATCGTCATGACCGACTGCACCGAGCGCAGCGAGGGCCAGAAGGGCATGGCAAAGACGGCACAGTCACGGGGGCAACCCTATCGGCACAGAAATCGCTTTCGCTGCCGTAGCGGTGACCGTACCGTCAGTTCAGACGCGCCGATCGACCCGCGGGGAGGTGAGGAACGTGCTCTTCGACCGTGATGCGTCCCTTCACCAGGAGGCTTGCGCGTAGCGCGCTCCTCCCTTTCCCGTAAAGGGCTCTTATGTCGTACAACCTGTCCCACCTCGGGTGGGACGACACCTTTGCATCCTCATACCGTCCCTACGACCGCCCCGACGCCGCCCCGGCGCGGGTGCTGCGTGCCGACCGCGGTGTCTGCACCGTGCTCGGCGAGACCGGTGTCACCCGCGCGACCCTCGCCGGCAGCGTGCTGCTCGGCGCCGCGCAGGACCCGGTCAATCTGCCCTGTGCCGGCGACTGGGTGGTGACCCGCCGATGGCCCGACCGCCGCGTGACGATCGAGGTGGTGCTGCCGAGACGCACCGCGCTGATCCGCCGCACCTCGGACAAGGACGCCACCGGCCAGCTGCTGGCGGCCAATATGGACACCGTCGCCGTGGTCGAGCCGATCCACCCCGAACCGGACGACGCCCGGATCGAACGGCTGCTCGCCCTGGCCTGGGAGTCGGGTGCGAAACCCCTGCTCATCCTGAGTAAGAGCGACACCTCACGCGACCCGGGCGCGATCGCCCGGCAACTCGCCGAGCTCGCGCCGGGCCTGCCGGTGGTCCCGGTGAGCACGCGGCTTTCGGCCGGGATAGACCAATTGCGGGAGTACGTCGAGGGCGGTCGCACCCTGGCGCTGCTGGGCCGTTCCGGTGCCGGCAAGTCGACGCTGGTCAACGCCCTGGCCGGCACGGCCGTGATGCCGGTGCAGGCGATCCGGGACGCCGACGGCAAGGGCCGGCACACCACCGCCTATCGCAACCTGGTCCCGCTGCCCGGCGGCGGCGCGATCCTCGACACCCCCGGCATCCGCGGCGTCGGCCTGCTCGACACGGCCGAAGGGCTCGACCGGGCGTTCGCGGACATCGCCGAGCTGGCCGCGCACTGCCGCTTCGGCGACTGCCGGCACGGCGCCGAGCCGGCCTGCGCGGTCACCGCCGCGATCGCCAACGGCTCGCTGGCGCCACGCCGGCTGGCCAGCTGGCGCAAGCTGCACCACGAGGTGGAGGTGGAGAGCGCCCGCCGCCAGGCCCGGGTGGCTGCTACCGCAGGTCAACGCCGACGCCGAGGTTGACGGCGCCTTCTGCAAGAATGCTCCGATGCGCGCGGTGGACGAGGTCGTCGAGGAACAGGCGGCCCCCGAGCCCCAGGAGCCGGTCGCCGCGCCCCGGCGGCGCCGCGCCGACCTGTGGGCCCTGCTTAATTACGTGGTCCTGTCGCTGGTGGTGATGTGCCAGCTCTGGCGCGATCCGAACGGTCGCGTGCTGGCCAGCAACGACGACGATCACGGCATTTTCCTGTTCATGATCGCGCACAGCGAGCGGGTCGTGTTCCACGGCGACAACCCGTTCTTCACCGACCGGCTGAACGCGCCGGACGGCGTCAACATGATGGCCAACACGGCGCTGCTGGCGCTGGGCCTGCCGATGGCGCCGGTCACGCACTTCCTCGGCGCCGGGGTCACGGTCGCGTTCCTGATCACGATCGGTCTCGCCGGCACCGCCTGGGCCTGGTACTGGGTGTTGTCCCGGCACCTGGTGAAGAGCCGGGTGGCGGCCTGGATCGGCGGCCTGTGGTGCGGCTTCTGCCCGGCCATGGTGTCGCACGCGAACGGCCACGTGAACTTCGTCGACCAGTTCGTGATCCCGTTCATCGTGCTGCAGGTCCTGCGGTTGCGTGAGCCCGGCCGGGCGGTTCGCGGCGGGCTGATCCTGGCGGCGCTGATCGTGCTGCAGGTCTTCATCAACGAGGAGTCGCTGCTCTTCACCGCGCTGGCACTGGGCGTCTTCGTCATCGCGTACGCGGCCATGTCCTGGAAGACCGCCATGCGTGACGCGCCCCGCATGCTGGCCGGCCTCGGCGTCGCGGGCCTGGGGGCGGTCGTCCTGCTCGCCTACCCGCTGTATTTCCAGTTCTTCCACCGCGGCCACTACCACGGCCAGCCGTTCGAGCCGGACAAGTACGTGACCGACCTGGCGTCGGTGGTCGGGTTCGCCCGGCAGTCGCTGGCCGGCAACGCGGAGCTGACCCGGCGGATGAGCGTCAGCGCGACCGAGGACAACACGTTCTTCGGCCCGATCGGCCTGCTCATGATCCTGGTGTCGGTGCTCGTGCTGTGGCGGTCGGTGGCGGCCCGCGCCGCGGCGATCTCCGCCCTGGTCGTGCTGCTCGCCTCGTTCGGCCCGCGGCTGCGGGTCTACGGCCACGACACCTCGCTCAAGCTGCCGTTCGGGCTGGTCAGCCATATTCCGGTGATCGACCTGGTGAGCGTGACCCGGTTCGCCCTGGTGCCGTCGACGATCGCCGGGGTGCTGCTGGCGCTGGCCGCCGACCGGATGCCGACGATGTCGGTCAAGGGCCGCCGCTGGTTCATCGCCGGGCTGGTCTGCGCGCTGGTGCCGCTGATCCCGAAGCCGCTGCCGATCGTGGCCGGCGACCCGCTGCCGCCGTTCATCACCCAGGGCACCTACAAGCAGTACGTGCCCGACGACCGCACTCTGGTCACGGTGCCGCTGCCGGACGTCACCACCGGGCGCACCGGGCAGCGGTGGGCCACCCTGAACCTGCTCGACTACCGCACGCCGCGCGGCTATTTCATGGGCCCGGCCGACGCGCCCGCGAACGACACCGGCTCGTGGAGCGCGCCGCCGCGGTGGACCTCCCGCCTGCTGGCGCAGGTCCGCCTGACCGGCAAGGTGCCGACGATGACCGAGGGCATGAAGCTCGCGCTCAAGAAGGACCTGACCTACTGGCGCGCGGCCGTGGTCGTGCTCGTGCCGAACAGCCGCAACGGCGGCGCCCTCCAGACGGTGCTGACCGAGGCGCTGGGTCCGCCGCAGCTGGTGGGCGGGGTGCAGATCTGGGACGTACGCTATCTGCCGGTTCCCTCGCAAGGGTGAGTTAGTCGGGCCTGAACTGCGGGAATGTGCGTCATGTGACAGGCGCTGCACCTGGGCCGGGCCGTTTCGGCGAAAACTTGTCGTACCCCCTGGCTAGAGTTGCCGCGGCTCGTTTCAAACACCTGTACGGAGAGGCTGGCTGGTGGCCGACCGTTTGATCATTCGAGGCGCGCGCGAGCACAACCTGCGCGACGTCAACCTCGACCTGCCCCGCGACGCGATGATCGTCTTCACCGGGCTCTCCGGCTCGGGCAAGTCCAGCCTCGCGTTCGACACGATCTTCGCCGAGGGTCAGCGGAGATACGTCGAGTCCCTGTCGTCGTACGCGCGGCAGTTCCTCGGGCAGATGGACAAGCCCGACGTCGACTTCATCGAGGGCCTGTCGCCGGCCGTCTCGATCGACCAGAAGTCGACCTCGCGCAACCCCCGCTCGACGGTGGGCACCATCACCGAGGTCTACGACTACCTTCGCCTGCTCTTCGCCCGCACCGGCATCCCGCACTGCCCGGTCTGCGGCGAGCGGATCAGCAAGCAGACCCCGCAGCAGATCGTCGACCGGGTCCTCGCCATGGAGGAGGGCACCCGCTTCATGGTGCTCGCCCCGGTGATCCGCGGCCGCAAGGGTGAATATGTCGACCTGTTCGCCGAGCTGCAGGCCAAGGGTTATGCCCGGGCCCGGGTCGACGGCGTGGTGCACCCGCTCACCGAGCCGCCGAAGCTGAAGAAGCAGGAGAAGCACACCATCGAGGTGGTGATCGACCGGCTCAGCGTCAAGGCGTCCAGCAAGCAACGCCTGACCGACTCGGTCGAGGCCGCGCTCGGGCTGGCCGGCGGCATCGTGCTGCTCGACTTCGTCGACCAGCCGGAGGACGACCCGGCCCGCGAGCGCCGCTTCTCCGAGCACCTGGCCTGCCCCAACGACCACCCGCTGGCGATCGAGGACCTCGAGCCCCGGGTCTTCTCCTTCAACGCGCCCTACGGCGCCTGCCCCGAGTGCACCGGCCTCGGCACCAAGAAGGAGGTCGACCCCGAGCTGATCATCCCGGACGTGGAGCGCAGTCTCCGCGGCGGCGCGATCCAGCCGTGGGCCGGCGGCCAGACCCAGGAATACTTCCTGCGGCTGATCGAGGCCCTGGCCCAGGCCGAGAAGTTCTCGGTCGACACCCCGTGGCGGTCGCTGCCGGCCCGCGCGCAGAAGACGATCCTCTACGGCTCGGAAGACCAGGTCCACGTCCGCTACCGCAACAAGTACGGTCGCGAGCGCTCCTATTACACCGGGTTCGAGGGCGTGATCCAGTGGATCGAGCGCCGGCACAACGACACCGAGAGCGACTGGTCCCGGGACAAGTACGAGGGCTACATGCGCGACGTGCCGTGCCCGGTCTGCGGCGGCACCCGGCTCAAGCCCGAGGTTCTCGCCGTGACGATCGCCGGCAAGAGCATCGCCGAGGTCTGCAACCTGTCGATCGGTGACTGCGCCGAGCTGCTGGCCACCATCGAGCTCGACGACCGGCAGAAGATGATCGCCGAGCGGGTGCTCAAGGAGATCAACGCCCGGCTGCGCTTCCTGGTCGACGTCGGCCTCGAATACCTTTCGCTCGACCGCGGCGCCGGCACCCTGTCCGGCGGCGAGGCGCAGCGCATCCGGCTCGCCACCCAGATCGGCTCCGGCCTGGTCGGCGTGCTCTACGTGCTCGACGAGCCGTCGATCGGCCTGCACCAGCGCGACAACCATCGGCTGATCGAGACCCTGGTGCGGCTCAAGAAGCTGGGCAACACGCTGATCGTGGTCGAGCACGACGAGGACACGATCCGCACCGCCGACTGGATCGTCGACATCGGGCCGGGCGCGGGCGAGCACGGCGGCCACATCGTGCACAGCGGTTCAGTCGAGGGCCTGCTGGCCAACGAGGAATCGCCGACCGGGGCCTATCTGTCCGGCCGCAAGTCGATCCCGACGCCGCGCACCCGCCGCCCGCACACGGCCGATCGCGAGCTGGTCGTGCAGGGCGCCCGCGAGCACAACCTGCGCAACCTGACCGTCGGCTTCCCGCTGGGCCAGTTCATCGCGGTCACCGGGGTCAGCGGCTCCGGCAAGTCCACACTGGTCAACGACATCCTCTACACGGTGCTGGCCAACCAGGTGAACGGCGCCCGGATGGTGCCCGGCCGGCACACCCGGCTGACCGGCCTCGAGCACGTCGACAAGGTGGTGGGCGTCGACCAGTCGCCGATCGGCCGCACCCCGCGGTCGAACCCGGCGACCTACACCGGCGTCTTCGACAACATCCGCAAGCTGTTCGCGGAGACCGTCGAGGCGAAGGTGCGCGGCTACGGCCCGGGCCGGTTCTCGTTCAACGTCAAGGGCGGCCGCTGCGAGAACTGCGCCGGCGACGGCACCATCAAGATCGAGATGAACTTCCTGCCCGACGTCTACGTCCCGTGCGAGGTGTGCAAGGGGGCGCGGTACAACCGGGAGACCCTCGAGGTGCACTACAAGGGCAAGACGATCTCCGAGGTGCTGGAGATGCCGATCGAGGAGGGCGCGGCCTTCTTCGAGCCGATCACGTCGATCCACCGGCACCTGAAGACGCTGGTCGACGTCGGTCTGGGCTACGTCCGGCTGGGCCAGCCCGCGCCGACCCTGTCCGGCGGCGAGGCGCAGCGCGTCAAGCTCGCCTCCGAGCTGCAGAAGCGGTCGACCGGCCGCACCGTCTACGTGCTCGACGAGCCCACCACCGGCCTGCACTTCGAAGACATCCGCAAGCTGCTGCTGGTGCTCAACGGCCTGGTCGACAAGGGCAACACGGTGATCACCATCGAGCACAACCTCGACGTGATCAAGACGGCCGACTGGCTGATCGACATGGGCCCCGAGGGCGGCAGCAAGGGTGGTCTGGTGCTGGCCACCGGCACCCCCGAGGAGCTGGCCGAGGTGCCGGAGAGTCACACCGGGCAATACCTGCGGCACGTGCTCGGCCTGGACGGCGAACCGGCCGGCTCGGCCGCGGCGGTCGCCCGCGCGGCCAAGGCCAACGGCGCCCCGGCCGCAGCGAAGGCGCCGGCCAAGCCGCGGGCCAGCCGGGCGAAAGCCAAGGCCACGGTGTAGAACGGCCCCTGGAAGCTGGTTGAAGCGTAAAGTTCCAGCAAGGTCACAGGTGACACATAGCAACGGGCGCCGGACGAGGCCATAAGGTCGACCCCGGCGCCCGCTTGTGTGTAAACAGCATGCAAAGGTGCCGGGCAAAGACGCCTAAAGCCGGGGAAAGGGCCGCCCCGGGGGCGGACAATTTCGCGGAATCCATGAACCGGCTCGGCCAACATCGCGTACACAACTGCGACGCCGCGTGACCACTATCGCGGACATGCACTGGAGGGCTAACCGATGACAGACGTGCAGACGAGGACCGACAACGTGCTCCCCACCGAGGAGCCGCCGCCGGGGCGTTCGGGCACGGCCTCCACGCGCCGAGGTGTCCTGCTCGGCGCCGGCGCGCTCGGCACCACCGCGGTCCTGGCCGCCTGCGGCACCAGCAGCACCAACACCAACGGCACCGGCTTCAGCAACGACCCGGCCCCGGCCGGCAGCACCGCGGCCGGTGGCGGCACCAGCACGGGTGGCGGCACGACCGGCGGCAGCGCGCTCGCCAGCACGGCCGACGTGCCCGAGGGCGGTGGCGTGATCAAGGGCGACCTGGTCATCACCCAGCCGGTCGCCGGCACCTACAAGGCGTTCAGCAAGGTCTGCACGCACGTCGGCTGCGACGTGAACAAGGTGGACGGTGGCGTGATCATCTGCCCGTGCCACGGCAGCAAATTTTCCATCGAGACCGGTGAGCCCACCACCGGGCCGGCCACCAAGGCCCTGCCCGAGACGAAGGTCAAGGTGGACGGCGACAACATCGTCAAGGCTTGATGCAAGGCCGGAGGTCCGACGCCGTGGCGGCGGCAACGGACCTCCGGTCGGGTAATCATGTCAGACCCCCGCATTACTGTTGACCCGTGCCAGACCCGTCCACGTACCGCCCCGCGCCGGGCTCAATTCCCGACTCACCGGGCGTCTATCGCTTCCGCGACCCGGCCGGCCGCGTCATCTATGTCGGCAAGGCCAAAAACCTGCGGAACAGGCTGAACTCCTATTTTGCCGACACGTGGTCGCTGCACGCCCGCACCCAGCAGATGGTGACCACCGCGGCGAGCGTCGACTGGGTGACGGTCGGCACCGAGGTCGAGGCCCTGCAGCTGGAATTCAGCTGGATCAAGGAGTTCGACCCGCGGTTCAACGTCAAATACCGCGACGACAAGTCCTATCCGTTCCTCGCGGTCACCCTCAACGAGGAGTTCCCGCGCCTGCAGGTGATGCGCGGCGCCAAGCGCAAGGGCGTGCGCTATTTCGGCCCCTATTCGCACGCCTGGGCCATCCGCGAGACGCTCGACCTGCTGCTGCGGGTCTTCCCGGCGCGCACCTGCTCGGCCGGCGTCTTCAAGCGCTCCGGTCAGATCGGCCGCCCCTGCCTGCTGGGTTACATCGGCAAGTGCTCCGCACCCTGCACCGGCCAGGTCTCCGCCGCCGAGCACCGGGCCATCGTCGACGACTTCTGCGACTTCATGGCCGGGCGCACCGACACGTTCGTCAAGCGGCTTGAGCACGACATGATGGCCGCCTCCGAGCAGCTCGAGTTCGAGCGCGCGGCCCGGCTGCGCGACGACATCGCCGCCCTGCGCCGGGCCATGGAGAAGCAGACCGTGGTGCTCGGCGACGGCACCGACGCCGACGTGGTCGCCTTCGCCGAGGACCCGCTCGAGGCCGCCGTGCAGGTGTTCCACGTGCGTGACGGCCGGGTGCGCGGCCAGCGCGGCTGGGTGGTGGAAAAGGTGGAGGACCTCTCCACCGGCGACCTGGTGCACCATTTTTGCTCCCAGGTCTACGGCGACACCGAGGGCGAGGGCGACGTCCCGCGCGAGCTGCTCGTGCCCGCCCTGCCGGAGGACGCGCCGGCGCTGGCCGACTGGCTCTCCGACCGCCGTGGCAGCCGGGTCAGCCTGCGCGTGCCGCAGCGCGGCGACAAGAAATCCCTGATGGAGACGGTGTCCCGCAACGCCGGCGAGTCGCTGCAGCGGCACAAGCTGCGCCGGGCCGGCGACCTGACCACCCGCAGCAAGGCCCTCGACGAGATCGCCGAGGCGCTCGGCATGGACACCTCGCCGCTGCGCATCGAGTGTTTCGACGTGTCCCAGATCCAGGGCACCGACGTGGTCGCGTCCATGGTGGTCTTCGAGGACGGCCTGCCCCGCAAGAGCGAATACCGTCGTTTCGCGGTGCGCGGCAACCCGGACGGCAGCGGCACCGACGACCTGTCCGCGATGACCGAGGTGATGCGCCGGCGGTTCGCCCGCTTCCGGGCCCAGCCGGGCGCCGACGCGCCGCGCGACCAGCCGGAGTCCGACGTGGCCGACGACCAGGCCGACGAGCTCCTGCACGGCGACGACGGCGACGGCCACGCCGGCGAGGGCGACGAGGGCGACGAGGGCGGGATCGCGACCAAGGAGCTGCCCGGCATCGATCCGCTCACCGGCAAGCCGCGCCGCTTCGCCTACCCTCCGCAGCTGGTCGTGGTCGACGGCGGCCAGCCGCAGGTCAACGCGGTCGCCGAGGTCTTCGCCGACCTCGGCATCACCGACGTCGCCCTGTGCGGGCTGGCCAAGCGGCTGGAAGAGGTCTGGCTGCCCGGCGACGACTTCCCGGTGATCTTCCCGCGCACCTCCGAGGCGCTCTATCTGTTGCAGCGGGCGCGCGACGAGGCGCACCGGTTCGCCATCACCTTCCACCGGCAGCGCCGGTCGAAGCGGATGACCGGCTCGGCGCTCGACAGCATCCCGGGGCTGGGGGAGACCCGGCGCAAGGCGCTGCTGCGGCACTTCGGCTCGCTCAAGCGGCTCTCCGCCGCGACGGTGGAGGAGATCACCGAGGTGCCGGGCATCGGCAAGCGCACCGCCGAGACCCTGCTGGCCACGCTGAAACCGCCGGCCCCGGCCGCCGAGGGGGAGAACGAGGCCGGCGATGTCCCGCCCGGTGGCGCGGGCCGCACCCGCACCCGCACCGGCACCCGGGCGGGCAGCAGCCTGCCGGCGCCCGCACCGGTCAAGACCTCGGTGGTCAAGGCGGCGATGGCCGAGGAGAAGTCGGAGTAGCCGGTCCGGCCACGGTGTTGACACGAATAGCGGACGGGCCGGACTCGCTGAGCCGATTCGGCCTAGGATGTTGTGTCCGTCCGAGGGGGCTCCATGGGGGCACGGATTGATCGACGCTGGAGGCGTGCGTGACGGAGTCGTTGCCGGAGTTCGCGGCTGACGCGGTGGACCCGGACGAGGTGGCTACCGATCTGGTGGTCGTGACCGGCGTGTCCGGTGGCGGTCGCAGCACGGTGGCCCGGGCCCTGGAAAACGTGGGCTTCTACGTGGTGGACAACCTGCCGCAGGCGCTGATGCTGGATATGGCCCAGCTCGCGTTCCAGGCCGGTGGCGCCGCCCGCCGCACGGCCATGGTGCTCGACGTGCGCAGCCGGGCCTTCTCCACCGACCTGGCCGGCGCCGTGCGCGCGCTCAAGGAGCGCGGCTTCTCGCCGCGGGTGGTGTTCGTCGACGCCGACGACGAGGTGTTGATCCGCCGGTTCGAGTCGGTGCGCCGCTCGCACCCGCTGCAGGGCGACGGCCGGCTCGCCGACGGCATCGCGGCCGAGCGTCAGTTGCTCGCCGAGGCCCGCGAGCAGTCCGACGTGATCATCGACACCAGCCACCTCAACGTGAACCAGCTGCGCCGCCGGGTGGAGGAGCTGTTCGGCGGCGAGGACGTGCGCCGGCTGCGCATCACGGTGCTGTCGTTCGGCTTCAAGTACGGCCTGCCGCCCGACGCCGACTACGTGCTGGACGCCCGCTTCCTGCCGAACCCGTTCTGGGTTCCCGAGCTGCGCGACCACACCGGCCTGGAGGACGCGGTCAGCAAATACGTGCTCGACCAGGAGGGCGCCGGCACGTTCGTGAGCACCTACGCGGGCCTGATCGCCTCCACCGCGTCCGGCTTCGAGCGGGAGGGCAAGCGTTACCTCACGGTCGCGGTCGGCTGCACCGGCGGCAAGCATCGCAGTGTCGCGATCACCGAGGAGCTCACCGCCCAGCTTCGCGACATGCGGCTCGCGGCCCACGCCTCGCACCGCGACCTGGGGCGGGAGTGACGGCCGTTCGTGTCGTCGCGTTCGGGGGAGGCCACGGGCTCGGCGCCTCCCTCCGTGCCCTGCGGCACGCGAACCGGGAGATCGAGCTGGACATCACCGCGGTCGTCACGGTCGGCGACGACGGCGGCTCCAGCGGCCGGCTGCGTGCCGAGCGCGACGCGCTGCTGCCGCCGGGCGATCTCCGGCAGGCGCTGGCCGCGCTGGCCGCCGACGACCCGGCCCGCCAGCTGACCGCGGAGTTGTTGCAGTACCGCTTCGCCGGCCGCGACTCGCTGGCCGGGCACGCCGTCGGCAACCTGCTGCTGCTCGGCCTGATGGAGATGCTCGGCGACCCGGTGGCCGCCCTCGACCACGCGGCCACCCTGGTCGGCGCGCGCGGCCGGGTGCTGCCGATGGCCCGGCACGCGGTCGGCATCGAGGCCGACGTGCTCGGCGCCGACCCGGACCGGCCCGGCGACGTGGTCACGGTGCGGGGGCAGCACGCGGTCGCGGTGGCGCTCGGGCACGTCGAGGCGGTCCGGATAAAGCCGGCCGACCCGCCGGTCTGCGAGCAGGCGACCGAGGCGATCCGCACCGCCGACTGGCTGATCTTCGGTCCGGGCAGTTGGTACACCAGCGTGCTGCCGCACCTGCTCACGCCCGGGCTGGCCGGGGCGATCGTGGCCAGCCCGGCCCGCAAGCTGGTGACGCTCAACCTGTCCACCGACAACGAGACCCTCGGCCTGTCGGCGGCGGATCACCTGGCTGCCCTGAGCTGGTACCTTCCGGCGTTCCGGGCCGACACGGTGCTCGCCGACACGAAGTGGGTGGGTGAACCGGAACCCGTGCGCCGCGCGGCCGAAACCCTGGGCGCCCATTTGGTGTTGGCACCCTTGGCCGTTGCGGACGGCAGCCCAAGGCATGATCCTGAGTCGTTGGGCGTTGCACTGGTGCCAGTATTGGGCGCCGCTCGTTAAGCACAGGCGTACTGCAGGCACTTATTGTTCAAGATCCGGCGCATGAGGTGACATACACACGATGGCTATGACGGCAGCGGTGAAGGATGAGCTGAGCCGGGTCGACGTGCCCAAGCCCTGCTGTCGCCGGGCGGAGATGGCGGCGCTGCTGCGTTTCGCCGGCGGGCTGCACATCGTGTCCGGCCGGGTGGTGGTCGAGGCGGAGCTGGACACCGGCGCCGTGGCCCGCCGCCTGCGCCGGGAGATCGCCGACGTCTACGGCTATCCGAGCGAGGTGCACGTTCTCGCCTCCGGCGGCCTGCGCAAGGGCAGCCACTACATCGTCCGCATCGTCAAGGACGGCGAGGCCCTGGCCCGCCAGACCGGCCTGCTCGACGTGCGTGGCCGCCCGGTCCGCGGCCTCCCGCCGCACGTGGTCTCGGCCAACGTCTGCTGCGCCGTCGCGGCCTGGCGGGGCGCGTTCATGGCGCACGGCTCGCTCACCGAGCCCGGCCGCTCCAGCGCCCTCGAGATCACCTGCCCCGGCCCGGAGGCGGCGCTCGCCCTGCGCGGCGCGGCCCGGCGGATCGGCATCACCGCCAAGGAGCGCGAGGTCCGCGGCGTCGACCGGGTGGTGATCAAGGACGGCGACGCGATCGCCGCGCTGCTCACCCGCATCGGCGCGCACTCCAGCGTGCTGGCCTGGGAGGAGCGCCGGGTCCGCCGCGAGGTCCGGGCGACCGCGAACCGGCTGGCCAACTTCGACGACGCCAACCTGCGCCGCTCGGCCCGCGCCGCGGTGGCGGCGGCCGCACGGGTCACCCGCGCCCTGGAGATCCTCGCCGACGAGGCCCCCAACCACCTGACCAGCGCGGGCCGCCTGCGTCTGGAGCACCGCCAGGCCTCGCTGGAGGAACTGGGCGCGCTCGCCGACCCGCCACTGACCAAGGACGCGATCGCCGGCCGCATCCGCCGCCTGCTCGCCCTGGCTGACAAGAGGGCCCGCGACCTGGGCATCCCCGACACCGAAGCGGCCGTCACCCCCGAAATGATGGCGTGTTGATCATCACTGGCGATCAGATCAAGACCACCGGCGAGCGCTTGGTCGTCCTGCTCACGCTTTCTTAGCAGTACGCGTCAGCACTTGTACCCGGCTGCACAGCGCGGCCTGACCGCGAGGCCAGGCCGCAGCGCGACTCTCGCGTGAGGCGATCGGTCACCGGAGCGCGAAGCGCCCCTCCGCGCTTCGCGTGGACGCCGCACCGCGGCAGGCCGCTGAAGGCCCGCGGTGATCGCGTTACGTGACGCCACACGCGAAAGGCGCGTTGCGGCCGTGAGGGGCCGCGTAGGTCGCGTGGATAACCGGGGACCTGCCGTTATCCGTACTGTAAAAGGGTTTTGAACGAAGTTCGGAAAGAGGACCTTGGTCACTCCCCGGTAACCCACCCGGCCTCTCGGCTGGCGGGTGGCTCGGATAGGGTCGTAACGACGGCGACGGTGCCGGCAGTGCGGCCGGCCGCGCTGTGACGCCGCCAGTTCGGTGCGGCGCATTCCCTCCCTGGGTCGCTCTGTGGGGAGCGCGGCGGCCGGACGCCCCTACGCCGATTGCTCAAGCACTTCGGCGTGCAGAGACCCTCCGCCGGTCGACGAAACCCGGCGGACCGAAACGAGGAGATCCACCTGTGACCATCCGGGTTGGCATCAACGGCTTCGGCCGAATCGGACGTAACTTCTTCCGCGCGGTTCTCGCCTCCGGCGCGGACATCCAGATCGTCGGCGTGAACGACCTGACCGACAACGCCACGCTGGCGCACCTGCTCAAGTACGACTCGATCCTCGGCCGCCTCGGCCACGAGGTGAAAGCCACCGCCGACGAGATCACCGTCGGTGGCAACACCTTCAAGGCGTTCGCCGAGCGCGACCCGGCCAACCTGCACTGGGGCGATGTCGGCGCGGACGTCGTCATCGAGTCGACCGGCTTCTTCACCGACGCCGCCAAGGCCAAGGCGCACGTCGACAACGGCGCGAAGAAGGTCATCATCTCGGCGCCGGCCAAGAACGAAGACATCACCATCGTGATGGGCGTCAACGACAACCTGTACGACGGTGCGAAGCACACGATCATCTCGAACGCTTCCTGCACCACGAACTGCCTCGCGCCGATGGCGAAGGTGCTCAACGACACGATCGGCATCGAGCGTGGCCTGATGACCACGATCCACGCCTACACCCAGGACCAGAACCTGCAGGACGGCCCGCACAAGGACCTGCGCCGCGCCCGCGCCGCCGCCCTGAACATCGTGCCGACCTCGACCGGCGCCGCGAAGGCCGTCAGCCTGGTGCTGCCGGAGCTCAAGGGCAAGCTGGACGGCTTCGCGCTGCGGGTGCCGATCCCCACCGGCTCGGCCACCGACCTGACCTTCACCGCCTCCAAGGAGACCTCGGTCGACGAGGTCAACCAGGCGATCAAGGCGGCCGCGGACGGCCCGCTCAAGGGCATCCTGGTCTACACCGAGGACCCGATCGTGTCGTCGGACATCGTCACCGACCCGGCCTCGTGCATCTTCGACGCCGGCCTCACCAAGGTGATCGGCAACCAGGTCAAGGTCGTCGGCTGGTACGACAACGAGTGGGGCTACTCGAACCGCCTCGTCGACCTGGTCAAGCTGGTCGGCTGACCTTCGATGAAGACTCTCGACGACCTGCTCGGCGAGGGTGTCTCGGGTCGGCGCGTGCTCGTGCGCGCCGACCTGAACGTCCCGTTCGACAAGGCCAGCCCTGGCGTCATCAGCGACGACGGCCGCGCCCGTGCGGTGCTGCCGACGCTGGTGGCCCTGCGTGACGCGGGTGCCCGCGTCATCGTGATGTCGCACCTCGGCCGCCCGAAGGGCGCGCCGGACCCGAAGTACACCCTCGCTCCCGTGGCCACGCGCCTGGGTGAGCTCCTTGCGTCCCCGGTGATCTTCGCTTCCGACACCGTCGGTTCCGATGCGTCGGAGAAGGTCGCGGCGTTGACGGACGGCCAGGTGCTCCTGCTGGAGAACCTCCGTTTCAACGAGGGCGAGACCGCGAAGGACGACGCCGCGCGTGCGGCCTTCGCGGCGCAGCTGGCCTCTTTTGCCGATTTCTACGTCGATGACGCTTTTGGTGCGGTGCACCGCAAGCACGCTTCGGTGTACGACGTACCTTCGCTGCTCCCGCACTACGCCGGTGGTCTCGTCCTGAAAGAGGTCGAGGTCCTTCGTCGCGTCTCCGAGAGCCCCGAGCAGCCGTACGTGGTCGTGCTCGGTGGCTCGAAGGTCTCCGACAAGCTCGCCGTGATCAAGGCGCTGCTGCCGAAGGTCGACAAGCTGCTCGTCGGCGGCGGCATGTGCTTCACGTTCCTGAAGGCTCAGGGGCACGAGGTCGGCAAGTCGCTGCTCGAGGCCGAGATGATCTCCACCTGCGCCGCCCTGCTGGAAGAGGCCGCGGGCCGGATCGTGCTGCCGGTGGACATCGTGGCTGCCTCGGAGTTCTCGGCCGACGCGGCTTTTGACACCGTGGCTGTTTCCGACATTCCGGCTGATCGGCTCGGACTGGACATCGGCCCCGAATCGGTCGCCCTGTTCGCCGAGACGATCTCGTCCGCGAAGACTGTCTTCTGGAACGGCCCGATGGGCGTTTTCGAGCTGGCGCCGTTCGCGGCCGGCACCCGGGGCGTCGCCGAGGCCATCACCAAGATCGACGGATTCTCCGTGGTCGGCGGTGGCGACTCGGCCGCGGCCGTGCGTACCCTCGGCCTCGACGAATCCGCGTTCGGGCACATCTCCACCGGTGGAGGCGCCTCCCTGGAATACCTCGAGGGCAAGAAGCTGCCCGGCGTCGAAGCCCTGGAGAAGTGAGATCATGACCGACCCGACCCCCCGCCGCCCGATCGTGGCCGGCAACTGGAAGATGAACCTCAACCATTTCGAGGCCATCCTCCTGGTGCAGAAGCTGGCCGCGAGCCTCAACGAGAAGCAGCTGGCCGACGTGGAAGTCGTCGTGCTGCCGCCGTTCACCGATCTGCGCAGCGTGCAGACCGCGATCGAGGGCGACAAGCTGCACATCGAGTTCGGCGCGCAGGACATCTCCCAGCACTCCAGCGGCGCGTACACCGGGGAGATCTCCGGTTCGATGCTCGCGAAGCTGGGCGTCTCCTACGTGCTGGCCGGTCACTCCGAGCGCCGTGAGTACCACGACGAGGACGACGCGCTGGTCAACGCGAAGGTGAAGGCGGCCTTCGCGAACGAGATCACGCCGATCCTGTGCGTGGGCGAGGGCCTGGTGACCCGCGAGGAGGGCACGCACGTCGCGCACTGCACCAACCAGGTGCTGGCCGGCTTGACCGGGCTGAAGCCCGAGCAGGTCAAGTCGGTCGTCGTCGCGTACGAGCCGGTCTGGGCGATCGGCACCGGCAAGACCGCGACCCCGGACGACGCCCAGGAGGTCTGCAAGGCCCTCCGCGCGGCGATCGCCGAGAAGTACGGCGCCGAGGTCGGCGAGGCCGTGCGCATCCAGTACGGCGGCTCGGTCAAGGCGGCCAACATCGCCTCGATCATGGCACAGCCGGACGTGGACGGCGTGCTGGTCGGTGGCGCCTCGCTGGCGGCGGACGAGTTCGTCTCCATCGCGCGCTACCAGGAGCACGTGGCTCGCTGAAACAGCCTGTGTGCCCGGTCGCCGAGTGCGGCCGGGCACCGGCTATTCTGGGGGCGCTGTCTGTCCTTCGAGAGGAATGACCCCGATCATGCCGATGTGGTTCGCGTACACGATGATCGTGTTGCTCGTGCTCACCAGCCTTGTGCTGACCCTGCTGATCCTGCTGCACCGCGGCAAGGGCGGCGGCATGTCGAGCATGTTCGGCGGTGGCGTCACCTCCAGCCTGGCCGGTTCCTCGGTGGCGGAGAAGAACCTCGACCGCTACACCGTGCTCGTGGGCATCGTCTGGTTCGCTTGCATCGTCGGTCTGGGACTCTGGCTGCGCCTGGCCCTGCCTGCTTCCTGACCGTCATATTTGGTCGTAGAATCTGCCGCGCGTCCGGTTCAGCCGGGCGCGTGGTGTTTTTAGAGGCTTCATTACGGCCATGTTTCTGGCCCATTGACATACAGCCCTCGAGACAGGAGTGACGTCCGTGTCCAGTGGCAGTGCGATCCGCGGCAGCCGTGTCGGGTCCAGCCCGATGCGACCCGACGAGCGCAGCGAGCCCGCCCCGCGACGGGAAGTGACCTACTTCTGCGCCGCCGGCCACGCGAGTGAGATCAAGTTCTCGGCCGAGGCGCCCGCGCCCGACACGTGGGACTGCCCGCGTTGCGGACAGCCGGCGGGCCTCGACGGGGAGAACCCGCCCGGCCGCCTGCGCGCAGAGCCGTACAAGTCGCATCTGGCGTACGTCAAGGAGCGCCGCAGCGACGAGGACGGCGCCAAGATCCTCGCCGAGGCGCTGGCCAAGGTTCGCCAGCGCCGCGGCGAATAGCAAGCGGCGAACAGCAGGCGGCGAACAGCCGGCTAGGGCCGGGCCGCCACGTCCGCGGCGGCGGCCCGGTCGAGCAGCCAGTAGGTCCGGCCGACGCCGGTCGCGTGCGCGGCCGGCTTGGCCTTGTCGCCGTTGAGGGCGGCGCCGACCGAGGTGGTCTTGTCCGCCCCGGCCGCGATCAGCCACACCTCGTCGGCGGTCTGGATCGTCGGCATGGTCAGCGTGACCCGGTTGGGCGGCGGCTTCGGGCTGTTGTGCACGGCTGCCGTCGTCGTGCTGGTCTCGTTCAGGACCGGGTGGTCGGGGAAGAGCGACGCCACGTGCCCGTCCTCGCCGACGCCCAGCATCAGCACGTCGAAGACCGGCACCGGGTCACCCAGCTCCGCGGCGTAGGCCGCGGCCGCCGCCTCCACGCCCTGCCCGTCGTCGGCCGGCATCGCGTGCACCTTCGCCGGGTCCAGCGGCAGGCTGTCGAGCAACGCGGCGCGGGCCTGCGTCTCGTTGCGCTCGCCGTCCCCGGGCGGCAGGAACCGCTCGTCGCCCCACCACAGATCCACGTGTGACCAGTCGATCGCGGCCGCGGCCGGCAGGTCCTTGACGGTCTCCAGGACCTTCTTGGCGATCCGGCCGCCGGTCAGCACGACGCTCGCCGTGCCGCGGTCCGCCTGCGCGTCCACGATCTTCGCGACCAGGCGGGACGCCACGGTGGCGGCCAGGACGTCGGCGTCCGGTACCACCACGACCAGGGTCTTGCTCACGTGCTCCTCCTAAGGGGAAGGGCCGCCCACCATGATGGCGGGCGGCCCTGCTTCGTTTCCGTGGTCAGGCGGCGGTTCCGCCCGGTCCGGCCATCGCGCCGGCCTCCTCGGGCTCGCCCGCGCGGGCGGCGAGAGCCGGGTCCTTCCAGACGTGCACCCGCATCGGGGGCCGGTGGTCGAGCCCGGTGGCGCCGCCCATGGCGCCCAGAGCCTCCGAGTAGATCTGGTCGGCGTCGAGCCGGCGCAGCTCCTCGGCCAGTTCGTCACCGACCGGCCGCTTCGGCAGCGGCATGTAACGGTCTTCCTGGCCGGTGCGGCTGAACAGCGCGGTGTTCTCCTCGCGGGTCACCCGCACGCAGTCGCCGTTGGCGCATTCCAGCTCGACCGAGTGCATCCGCGGGGAGCGGTCGGAGGCCTCCAGCTTCGGCACGATGCCGAGGCGCGACTGCAGCCAGCCCTTCATCAGCCAGGCGGTCGGGTCTTTCTCCGGCGCGACGATGGTGGCGCCGGTGACCCGCTCGTCGGTGGTGTCGAACGCGCCGGCCACCAGGGTGCGCCACAGCGTGATCCGGGTCCAGGTGAGGTCGGTGTCGCCGGGGGCGTAGTCGACGGCCCGCTGGCGCAGCGCGGCCACCGGGTCGGGCGACTGTGCGCAGTCGGTGATGCGGCGGTCCGCAACGACGCCGAGGAAGTCGTTGGCGATCGTGTCCGGCGGCTCCTGGTGCCACCAGGTGACCACCGGGACGTCCGGGGCGAGCAGCGGCATGACGACCGACTCGGCGTGCAGCGCAAGACGACCGTACATCCGCATGACGACCGCCTCGGCCGGGCCGAGGCGGCCACCGACGACGATCTCGGCGTCGAGGCGGCTGCGGCCCTCCAGGTCGGAGCGGACCACGATCAGCAGGCGGCAGGGGTGCGCGGCGGCCGCGATGGTCGCGGCGGCCTCGGCCTCGCGCACCTTCTTCTCCTCGACGACCGCGACCAGGGTCAGGGCGAGGCCGGAGGCGACGCCACCGGCGCTGCGCCGCTCGGCGGCGAGGGCCTTGATGACCTCGTTGCCGTTGGTGTCCCACAAGCCGATCACTTCGTTCCCCTAACCATTAGGCACGCCGCCAGGCGCGACCCTCGCGGGCCAGCATCTCGTCGGACGCGCGCGGGCCCCACTCGCCGGAACGGTAGGGCTCCGGCTTGGTGCCCGCCCAGGCCTCCTCCAGCGGGTCGATGACCTGCCAGCTCTGCTCGATCTCGGCGGCGTCCGGGAACAGGGTCCGGTCGCCGACCAGCACGTCCAGCACCAGCCGCTCGTACGCCTCGGGGCTGGACTCGGTGAACGCCTCGCCGTACTGGAAGTCCATCGCGATGTCGCGGACCTCCATCGTGGTCCCCGGCACCTTGGAACCGAACTTGAGCACCACGCCCTCGTCCGGCTGGACCCGCAGGACCAGCTGGTTGTTGCCCAGCATCTCCACGTCGGCCGGGTCGAACGGCAGGTGCGGCGCGCGCTTGAAGAGGATCGCGATCTCGGTGACCCGGCGTGGCATGCGCTTGCCGACGCGTACGTAGAACGGGACCTCGGCCCAGCGGCGGTTCTGAATTCCCAGGCGGACCGCCGCATACGTCTCGGTCGTGGAGTCGGCCGGGATGTTCTTCTCCTCGAGGTAGCCCACGGCGCGCTCGCCGGCCACCCAGCCCGGCAGGTATTGCCCGCGGACGGAACCCGTGGCGACGTCCTTCGGGATCGCGATCGCCTTCAGGACCTTGAGCTTCTCCGCGCGTACGTCATTGGGGTCGAAGCTCGTCGGTTCTTCCATGGCCACCAGCGCGAGCAGTTGGAGCAGGTGGTTCTGCAGGACGTCGCGGGCGGCGCCGGACGCGTCGTAGAACGCGGCGCGGCTGCCGATGCCGACGTCCTCGGCCATGGTGATCTGCACGCTGTCGACGTATTTCGAGTTCCACACCGGCTCGAACAGGCTGTTTGCGAAGCGCAGCGCCAGGATGTTCTGGACCGTCTCCTTGCCCAGGTAATGGTCGATCCGGTAGACGTCCTGCGGGGTGAAGACCTCGTCGACGAGCTGGTTCAGCGAGATCGCGCTGGCCAGGTCGTTGCCGAACGGCTTCTCCACGACGACGCGGCGCCAGCCACCGGACTTGGCGTTGTCGGCCATCCCGGTGCGGGCCAGCTGGTTGAGCACCAGCGGGAAGGCAGCCGGCGGGATGGAGAAGTAGAAGGCGGCGTTGCCCGGGATGCCGTTGCGCTGACGCAGATCGTCGAGCGTCTCGGCCAGGTGGTCGAAGGCGGCGTCGTCGTCGAACGAGCCGGGCACGAACTGGAACTGGCTGGCGAGTCGCTGCCAGACGTCCTCACGCCACGGGGTCCGGGCGCCCTTCTTCGCCGCCTCCATCGCCAGGGACTCGAAGTCGCCGTCACCCCAGTCGCGGCGGGCGAAGCCCAGCACCACGAAACCGGGCGGCAGGAGACCGCGGTTGGCCAGGTCGTAGACGGCCGGGATGAGCTTCTTTCGAGACAGGTCACCGGTGACTCCGAAGATCACCAGAGCGCAGGGCTCCGGGATGCGCGGGAGCCTGCGGTCCTGTGCGGTACGCAGCGGATTGCCCACGTGGTCCATCCTGCCAGTTATCGGTGTCCTACGCCGGAAGTACGCCGGGGCCCGTAGGCCCCGGCGCATGAAAACTAAGCCGCGTCGCTGGGGCTGTCGGAGCCCTTGGCCGCCGCCTTCAGCGACTTGGTGACGCCGTCGAGCAGTTCCTTCCAGCTGACCTCGAACTTGTCGACGCCCTCGTCCTCGAGGACCTTCACGACGTCGTTGAAGTCGATGCCCACGCCGGCCAGGTCGGTCATGACCTTCTTGGCGTCGTCGAACGCGCCGGAGACGGTGTCGCCGCGGGTGTCGCCGTGGTCCTCGTACGCGAAGATCACCGACTCGGGCATGGTGTTGACCGTCCCGGGGGCGATCAGCTCCTCGACGTAGATCGTGTCCTTGAACTCGGGGCTCTTGGTCGAGGTCGAGGCCCACAGCGGACGCTGCGGGTGCGCGCCGGCGCCCGCGAGGGTCTTCCACCGGTCGGTGCCGAACACCTCGGTGTACGCCTCGTACGCCAGCTGGGCGTTGGCGATGGCAGCCTTGCCCTTGAGCGACTTGGCCTCGTCGCTGCCGATCTTGTCGAGCCGCTTGTCCACCTCGGTGTCCACGCGGGAGACGAAGAACGACGCCACCGAACCGATCTTGGACAGGTCGTGGCCGTTGAGTTTGGCCTGCTCGAGGCCGGCCAGGAACGCCTCCATGACCGCGCGGTAGCGGTCCAGCGAGAAGATCAGCGTCACGTTCACGCTGATCCCGGCGGCCAGGGTCGCCGTGATCGCCGGCAGGCCCGCGAGGGTCGCCGGGATCTTGATGTACAGGTTCTCCCGGTCGACGAGCCACCAGAGCGTCTTGGCCTCGGCCACGGTGCTCTCGGTCTCGTGCGCCTTGCGCGGGTCGACCTCGATCGACACGCGGCCGTCGACGCCCTTGGACGCGTCGTACGCCGGGCGCATGACGTCACACGCGGCCCGCACGTCCTTGGCGGTCATCAGGCGCACGGCCTCTTCGACCGTGACCCCCTGCGCGGCGAGGTCCTTGAGCTGGTCGTCGTAGGCGTCCGCGTCGGACAGCGCCTTCTGGAAGATGCTCGGGTTCGTGGTCACGCCGACCACATGCTGGTCGACGCGCAGCTTCTCCAGCGAACCAGTGGTCAGGCGGACGCGGGAGAGATCGTCGAGCCAGACCGCCACACCTTGGGCGGAGAGCTCGGCAAGCCGGTCGGTCATCGCTTACTCCCTCAGTTTCCGGTCTTGTGACCGGTGATCTCGCCGACCTTGGCCAGGGCGGCGTTGGCCTTTGCCACCACGTTGTCCGCGGTGAAACCGAACTGCTCGAAAAGGATCTTGGCGGGCGCGCTGGCGCCGTAGTGCTCGATGCTGACCGGCTCGCCCGCATCTCCAAGGATGCGGTCCCAGCTCATCCGGATGCCAGCCTCGACGGTGACGCGCGCCTTGACGCCACGTGGCAGGACTTCTTCCTGGTATGCCCGGTCCTGCTCGTAGAACCACTCCTGGCAGGGCATCGACACGACCCGGGTCGGGGTGCCCTCGGCCTCCAGGCGCTCCTGCGCGGTGAGGCAGAGCTGCACCTCGGAGCCGGTGCCGATGAGGATCACGCTGGGCTGGCCGCCGGTCGCCTCGGAGAGGATGTAACCGCCCTTGAGGGTGCCCTCGGCCGACGCGTACTTGCTGCGGTCGACGGTCGGCAGGTTCTGCCGGGACAGCGCGAGCGCGGTCGGCCGGTCGATGTGCTCGAGCGCGCCGCGCCAGGCCCAGGCGGTCTCATTGGCGTCGGCCGGGCGGACCACGTCGAGGCCGACGATGGCGCGCAGCGCGGAGACCGTCTCGATCGGCTGGTGCGTCGGGCCGTCCTCGCCGAGGCCGATCGAGTCGTGCGTCCACACGTAGACGACCGGCAGCTTCATCAGCGCCGACAGCCGCACGGCGCCGCGCATGTAGTCGCTGAACACCAGGAACGTGCCGCCGTACGGGCGGGTGCCGCCGTGCACGGTGATGCCGTTGAGGATCGAGCCCATGCCGTGCTCGCGGATGCCGAAGTGCAGCGTGCGGCCGAACTCGTTGCCGGGGAACGCCTTGGTGGCGTACTCCGCCGGGATGAACGAAGGCTCGCCCTTCATCGTGGTGTTGTTGCTCTCGGCCAGGTCGGCCGAGCCGCCCCACAGCTCGGGCAGCACCGGGGCGAGCGCGTCGAGCACCTTGCCGGACGCGGCCCGGGTGGCGATGCCCTTCTCGTCAGCCGGGAAGACCGGGACGGCGTCGAACCAGCCGTCCGGCAGCTCACGGGCCTCGACCCGGTCGAACAGCTTCTTGCCCTCGGCGTTGCCCTTGGCCCAGGCGTCGAACGAGGTCTGCCACTCGGCGTGCGCCGCCCGGCCGCGCTCGGCGGCGCCGCGGGCGTGCTCGAGGACCTTGTCGTCGACCGCGAACGACTCGTTCGGGTCCCAGCCGAGGGCCGTCTTGGTCGCGGCGACCTCGTCGGCGCCCAGCGCGGAGCCGTGGATCTTACCGGTGTTCTGCTTGTTCGGGGCGGGCCAGCCGATGATCGTCTTGAGGACGATGAAGGTCGGCTTGTCGGCCACCTTCTGGCCGTCGAGGATCGCCTTGTACAGGGCCTCGACGTCCTCGTGGTAGTCGCCCTTGTCCGGGTCGCCCTTGCGCCAGTCGACGTGCCGCACGTCCCAGCCGTAGGCGGCGTAGCGCGCGCCGACGTCCTCGTTCTTGGCGATGCGGGTGTCGTCCTCGATGGAGATCTCGTTGTCGTCGTAGATCAACGTGAGGTTGCCGAGCTTCTGCACGCCGGCGATGGCGCTCGACTCGTGGCTGACGCCCTCTTCGATGTCGCCGTCCGAGCACATTGCGTACACGTTGTGATCGAACACTGAGTTACCGGCGTCGGTGGCCGGGTCGAACAGGCCGCGCTCGCGGCGGGCGGCCATCGCCATGCCCACCGCGTTGCCGATGCCCTGCCCGAGCGGGCCGGTGGTGATCTCGACGCCCGGCGTGTGGCCGAACTCCGGGTGGCCCGGGGTCAGCGAGTCCCACTGGCGCAGGTGCTTCAGATCATCCAGCGACAGGCTGTAGCCGGAGAGGTAGAGCTGAATGTAGAGGGTGAGGCTGGAGTGCCCACAGGAGAGCACGAAGCGGTCGCGGCCGGCCCAGTGCGGATCGGTGGGGTCGTGCCGCATGACGCGGTTGAACAGCAGGTACGCGGCCGGCGCGAGGCTCATAGCGGTACCGGGATGACCGTTGCCGGATTTCTCGACGGCGTCCATGGCCAGCACCCGGACGGTGTCCACCGCTTTGCGGTCGAGGTCGGACCAATTGAGAGCAGGATCTTTGGCAGCCACGTCGGTTGTGCTCCTCGGGGCATGGATTAGGAACCCTTTTGAGGTTGACCCTATCCACTTGCCGTAAACCCGCGCCCGGGGAACGCCTGAGGCCCATACGCTGAGAGCGGACAGGTCATGTGTGACCACTTGCACCGCCGCCGGGTCGCCGGAGCAGCGCATTCGGCTGCGCGTAGTCTGTCCCAGCGTGCCGCCGGGCTGCCCCGGCAACGGTCGTGAGTTGGCTAGTGCCGATGCCGGAAGGTGGCAGTCCGTGAGCATGATCACCGAGCGTCCCATCACCGGACGGGCGCCCGGCGTCAAGGAACGCCAGCCGGTTTCGGAAAAAAGGCCGATCGCTGTCCTGCGCGCCTACCTGGCTCTGACCAAGCCGCAGATCGTCGAGCTGCTTCTGGTCAC
Organism: Actinoplanes sp. NPDC026619; assembly: GCF_040638295.1. Classification (NCBI taxonomy): domain Bacteria; kingdom Bacillati; phylum Actinomycetota; class Actinomycetes; order Micromonosporales; family Micromonosporaceae; genus Actinoplanes; species Actinoplanes sp. NPDC026619. Next base: position 850,358 of record NZ_JBEZYA010000001.1, on the reverse strand, counting down.
CGCGGTGCCCACCCTGATGCTCGCCTCCGGCGGCTGGCCCGACCTGCGCACGCTGGCCGTCGTGCTGGTCGGCGGGGCTCTGGCCGGTGGTGCGGCCAGCGCGCTGAACTGCTACATCGACCGCGACATCGACGAGCTGATGCGGCGCACCAAGCGGCGCCCGCTGCCCGCACACAGCGTGACTCCGCGGGCCGTGCTGATCTTCGGCCTGACGCTCGCGGTGATCTCCGTGGCCCTGATGGCGGTGTTCAGCAACTGGCTCGCGACCGCGCTGACCGCGGGCGCCATCTTCTACTACGACGTCATCTACACGCTGTGGCTCAAGCGCCGCACGCCCGCCAACACGTTCTGGGGCGGCATCTGCGGAGCGGCCCCGGTGATCATCGGATGGGCCGCGGTGACCGGCACGGTGGCGCCGATGGGATGGGCGCTTTTCGCGATTGTCTTCTTTTGGCAGATGCCGCACTTCTATGCGCTCGCCATCAAGTACAAGGACGATTACGCCCGCGCCGGCATCCCGATGCTGCCGGTGGTGCGCTCGATGGGCCGGGTGAACTTCGAGATCGCGCTCTACACAGTCCTCACTGTGGTCGCTTCGCTGGCCGCCTGGCCGCTCGGCCTGGGCCCGGTCTACGGCGTTACCGCGATCATCACCGGCGCCTGCTTCCTGGGCGAGGCGTTCCTGCTCGTTCAGCGCACCCGCAAGGGCCGGCCGGCGAAGCCGATGCGCCTGTTCCACTGGTCCATCACGTACCTGACAATTCTCTTCATCGCCGTCGCGGTGGATGCGCTCGTCTGACCGTTTTGCCGGTTTTTGAGGTAACGGTTTGTCATCCCATCGATGGAAACCTGTTGATGCGGACAATTCGGGCGCAATTGGTCCATACCAATGAGTCCAGCAGGTAAACGTCCTGGTTATTGTCGTCACAAAATGCCACAGGCAGTGCTTGCTCTCCCAGCAAACGTGCTTAGGCTGCCCGTCATGGCTCAAGGTTCCGATACGACACTGACCGCTGGGATCAAGTCCTTCGCCGCCGGTCACGGCGGCGCGAAGGCGGTCATCGAGTACGTCGGCAAGCGTGGTGCCCGCATCGTCCTCGTCGGCCAGGACGGCGAGTGGTCCGACCAGTTCGCCGATGGCACCGACATTGCCCGCCAGGCGTGTGAGAACGCCGGCGTCGAGATCGAGAACGAGTGGGAGCGCGAACTCATGGATCAGATGCGCCCCAGCAACGACCTGTGGCGCTCGATGTCGCGCCGGAGCATGGCCCGCTGATCTTGTCCTCGCTCACTTCTACCCAGGCGACCCGGGAGCACTCCCGGGTCGCTCTCGTTACCTGCAGTCTCCTTCCGTCCCTCTGGGACGACGACATCCCGCTGCGCGACGCCCTCACCGCCCGCGGCGCCCAGGTCGACATCGTCCGCTGGGACGATTCCACGGCCGACTGGCCGGCCTACGCCGCGACCGTCCTGCGTTCCCCCTGGGACTACGTGGCCCGCCACGACGAGTTCGTCGCCTGGGCCCGATCGGTGCCCCGCCTGCACAATCCGGCCGCGGTAGTCGAGTGGAACACCGACAAGCGCTACCTGCACGAGCTCGCAGCCGCGGGCGCGCCGGTGACCCCCACGGCCTATGTGGGCCCGGGGGAGCTCTGGAGTCCACCGTCCAGCGGCGAGTGGGTGGTGAAGCCGACGATCAGCGCCGGAAGCCAGGACACCGGCCGCTACGCGCTGCCGTCCCAACTGGCGCTGGCCGAGGCCCATGTGGCCAGACTGACGACGGCCGGCCGCACCGCGATGATCCAGCCGTACCTGTCCGCCGTGGACACCGCCGGCGAGACCGCCCTGATGTTCTTCCCCGACGCCACCGGCAGCCTCACCTTCAGCCACGCGGCACGCAAGGGCCCCATGCTCACCGGCCCCGACGAAGGCAAGATCGACCCCGGCAGCGAGGACATCACCACCCGCACCCCGTCCCCCGCCGAGCTGCAGGCGGCCGAGCGCGTCCTGTCGGCCATCCCCGAACGCCTCCGCGACCTGCTCTACGCCCGCGTAGACCTGATCCCCGGCCCCGACGGAACCCCGCTGCTGGTGGAACTGGAGCTGACCGAGCCCTCGCTCTTCCTGCGCCAGTCCCCCGAAGCGGCCCCCCGCCTGGCCGAGGCGATCCTCTCCCGCCTCTAAATTCCACCCCCGCAGCAGTACGAGGCGAGCACCGCCCCACCCCCATCCAGGCCGCCCCCGCCACCCAGCGCGACCATGTGCCACCCCAGGCCGCAGCGCGCCCCTCGCGCGCCTGCCCACCCGCCCCGCGCTCGCCCGCAGCGGCACCCGCCCAGGTCTTCAGGATCGCGGGTTGGCCGCACAGCGGAGGGCCGGCTCTCCCGATCTTGGGCAGTTAGCGCGCCGCTGGAGCACGAGGTCTCCAAGATCGCGGGTTGGCCGCATAGCGGAGGGCCGGCTCTCCCGATCTTGGGCAGTTAGCGCGCCGCCCGAGCATCAAGTCTCCAAGATCGCGGGTTGGCCGCACAGCGGAGGGCCGGCTCTCCCGATCTTGGGCAGTTAGCGCGCCGCCCGAGCATCAAGTCTCCAAGATCGC